>JABJFE010000143.1 GCA_018662905.1 Flavobacteriaceae bacterium | reverse complement strand
TATTTTGTTCAAACCGCCCACCCTCCAACATTGAGCGAGCAGCTCTCAAGCGTTGGTATACGTGACGTTTCACCTTATAGAGTTTACCTGGTTTCACTACAGCCTAACTGTACATACTTTCTGTTGCACTTGTCCTCTATTCTATTACAAATAGCGACGGGTGTTACCCGCTATAATGCTCTTTGGTGTCCGGACTTTCCTCTTTTATAAATAAAAGCGATAAGAAGGCCTGCTTAATACAAAAATAGATTAAAATTATGTTGATAAAAAAAAATTATTAAAGTTTTAAAATTTATAATATTATAAGTGTATTTATATATTTGTATGGATGGAAAATTACGTTGTATCTGCATTAAAGTATAGACCTAATAGTTTTGAAACTGTTGTGGGCCAAAATTCAATTACCACTACACTTGAAAATGCTATACAAAACAATCAACTTCCTCAAGCAATGTTATTCTGTGGTCCCAGAGGAGTTGGTAAAACTACATGTGCAAGAATTCTTGCAAAACAAATAAATGACGATAATAAGTCAAGTGATTTTTCATATAATATATTTGAATTAGATGCTGCATCTAACAATGGAGTTGATGATATTAGAAATCTAATAGATCAAGTTAGAATACCCCCTCAAACTGGAAATTATAAAGTCTATATAATTGATGAGGTACACATGCTTTCTGGTCAAGCTTTTAATGCTTTTTTAAAAACATTGGAAGAACCCCCAAAATATGCAATTTTCATATTAGCAACAACAGAAAAACATAAAGTCATACCTACGATATTATCACGTTGTCAAATTTATGATTTTAAAAAAATAAGTGCTATTGATATAAAGAGTCATCTGGAATCAATAGCTAAAAAAGAAAATATTTTATTTGATGATGAATCACTTTACTTAATAGCTAATAAAAGTGATGGAGCTTTGAGAGATGCATTATCAATTTTTGACAGATTAGTGAATTTTACTGACGGTAATATAACTAAGGAGTTAGCTTATAAAAACTTAAATATTTTAGATCACGATATTTATTTTGAAACATTTGAACTAATTAACAAAAATGATATTACTAATTGTCTTTTATTATTCAACAAAGTAATTGAACAAGGTTTCAGCGGTCAACATTTTATTGATGGGTTATGTCTTCATTTTAGAGATTTACTTATATCGAAAAACAGTATTAGTCAAATACTTTTAGAACAGAACGAAAATTTAAAAAATAAATATATAAATCAGTCTAAAATTAAAGGTTCAAATTTTATACTTACTGCCATTAATTTGGCAGAAGACTGTAGTTATAGATACAAAAACAGTAAAAACCAGCGACTCCTTACAGAAATATGTTTAATGAAATTATGTTCAATTGAAAATGTTGAAATAAAAAAAAAAATAAAAATTCTATCTAAAAAAGAAATTTCTGAAAACATAAAAAATCCTATTGAAATTAAAGATAACAAACTAAAGACAGCAAAGACAGTAGAGACAGTTGAGACAGTTGAGACAGTTGAGACAGTTGAGACAGTTGAGAAATTAAAGAATATTTCTGGTTTATCAATTTCAAGCTTACGAGCAAAGAAAAATATCGAAAATCTAAATACTGAAAAACAAAATAAATTAAATCCAGATAATAATTTAAATTCGATATTCGATAAAATTACACTTATTGACGCTTGGGATAAATTTCATGAAAAATTACTGAGTAAAGGAAGGAAAAATTTAGCTAGTATTCTTGCTATATCAAAACCAGAAAACTTGGGAAATAACGAAATCTCTTACACTCTTACAAATGAAACTAATAAAATAGAATTAGAAAGAAACAAAAATGAATTGTTAAGTTTTTTGAAAGCAGAATTAAAAAACAACAATATTAAAATTCATATTAAAGTAAATAAATTAAAAGAAAAGACTTTTATTTATTCATCTGTTGAAAAATATGAAAAATTAAAAAAAATAAATCCAAGAATTGAAAGTTTAAGAAAAGAGTTTAAACTTAATTTATAACTTTTTCATTAGCTCATGAACCATTCCATCAGCTAACCCAATTTTAGGAACTGTAATTTTCTCTACATTCATTTTGTCTAAAACAAATTGATATATTTTTCCTGCAGGAACTATAACATCAACTCTGTCAGGATTCAGTTTTAAATTAATCATTTTATCAAAAAAAGACATTTTTTCTAAATCACTAATTGTAGAATCAATTAACTTTAATGATAAAGGCTTTCCTAGTTTAGTTCCTGATAATTTAAAAATTTTATTAATATTTCCTCCAAGAGCGACTACTTCAATATTCCTTTTACTAGATAAATTATTCTCTATCCAATTTCTAAATTTATTCCATGTAGATTTATTTACTAAATTATTTATTAACCTAACACCACCAATTTTAAATGATTTAGAAATCAACACTTCGTTGTTTTTTATTAATGTAAGTTCTGTACTCCCGCCTCCAACATCTATAAAACAAAAAGATTTATTTATATTTGAAAATGCTGGGTTATTAGTAATTAATCTAGCTTCTTTTTTTCCACTAATTACTTCAATTTTAATATTAGCTTTTTGTTTAATTTGACTAATTATTTCATCTCTGTTGGATGAACTTCTTAAAGCGGATGTAGCAAAAGCTAGGTATTTATCTACATCATGAACTTTCATCAAAAGTTTAAAAGATTTCATAGAATCTAACAATCTAGATATGTTTTTTTTTGAAATCTCTCCACTTTTAAAAGCATCTTGACCTAATCTAATAGGAACTCTTACCAATGAGTTTTTAGTAGAAAACTGTTCTGAATTATGAATGTAAATATTTGAAATCAAAAGTCTAATAGCATTAGAACCAATGTCAATTGTAGCATATTTTATTGCTTTCTTAAATTCTTTCAATTTTATTTAAATAATAATTATATATCCTTTGCTGAGATTGCATCTTATTATTTTTGCTAATTATTGACTTGGCACTAGAGTTTACATGTCTAGCTTTCACATTATCGTTCCAATAAATATTAAAAATATCTAAAATTTCATTTTTTAAATCATCTTGTAAAATAGGACAAGTCACCTCCACTCTATTATCTAAATTTCTAGTCATCCAATCTGCTGATGAAATAAAAGTATTACAATTTCCGTTATTATTGAAAATCATAAATCTAGTATGCTCTAAAAATCTATCTACAATACTAATTACTTCAATATTCTCACTCATATTTTTATGACCCGGAATAAGACAACATATACCTCTGACTATCATTTGGATTTTTACTCCAGCTCTGCTAGCTTCGTATAAAGAACGAATTAAACTGTAACTGGTTATATTATTAATTTTAATTTTTATCCATGCATCTTTACCACTTTTTGCATTGATTATTTCATTACCAATTAGTTTCTTAATTTTAGATTCTGTATTTATTGGTGATACAAATAAATTTTTAAAAATATACTTTTTGTAATTGGCATTAAAAAAATTAAAAACATTCGAAACTTCATCTAAAATTTTACTGTTAGATGTGAACAAAGTTAAATCAGTGTAAACCTTAGCTGTAGACTCGTTAAAATTACCCGTACTAATAAAACCGTATTTTTTTAAATTCCCGCCTTCTAGTCTTTCAATAAGACATATTTTACTATGAACTTTTAAATTGGGAGAACCAAAAATTAATTTTATTCCTTGAGATTGCATTTCTTTCGCATATCTAATATTTGCTGATTCATCAAATCTTGCTTGAAGTTCAATTTGAACTGTAACTTTTTTGCCATTTCTAGCAGCATTTATCAAAGCACTGGCAACTTTAGACAACTTAGATAATCTGTATATTGTTATTGAAATTTTTTTGACTTTAGGGTCAATTGAAGATTTCATTAAAAAACTAACTAAATAAGAAAACTTATGATAAGGAGTATGTATCATAAAATCTCTTTCTTTTAATTTATCAAAAGTATTATCACTGTGACTAAAATCTTTTACATTTAATGGTTGCATTGGTTTATATACCAAATTATCATCAAGATTAGGAAAACTCATATAATCTCTTCTGTTGTGATATTTACCACCTGGAATTATACTATCAGTCTCATTATTAATACCCATTTTATTAAGTAAAAAATTTAAGGTATCTAATCTTATTTTACTATCATAAACAAAACGAACAGGATCAGCACTTGATCTCTCCTTTACACTTTGAGCAATTTTATCTAAATAGCTTTTTGAGATATCATCATCAAAATCTAGTTCAGCATCTCTACTTGTTTTAACCATGTTAGCCTCAATAGATTTGGGATTAAATATTTTAAAAATATCTTTTAAATGAAATCTAATAATATCATCAATCATTATAATATTTTGTACTAAATTATCTGAGGGTAATATCACGAACCTATCTAAGTTTTTAGGAAATCGAATTATTGCATTTTGAACTTCATCATTTTCTGAAACAATTCTAATTAATAAAAAGGATAAGTTTTCTTTGAATTCTGGAAATCTTTTATTTTTATTTAAAATAATCACATCAATTGTTGGACTAATTATTTCAAAAAAATAATTACTAATAAATTGCTTTTGAATAGGCTTAACCTTTGTTTCATCAATAAAAAAAATATTATCATTTTCTAAAAGTTTTATAATATTATTTAGAGTCAGAAAACTTTTTTGTTGAAGTTCAGTTGCTTTAATAGTTATATCGTTTAATAGCTGTTTTGCTGTTATGTTCTTAAACACTTTTTTTCCACTATTAGAACTTACTGCTATCCGTTTTACAGTTGCATATCTGACTCTGTAAAATTCATCTAAATTATTTGAGAATATACCTAGAAATCTTACTCTTTCGATCAAAGGAACTGTAGAGTCATCGGCTTCTTGTAAAACTCTTTCATTGAATTCAAGCCAACTAATTTCTCTATTAATAAATAAATTTTGTGATGATTTCATTTAAAGTTTTTGGGAAAATAGTAATTACATTTTCCTGAATTTATATTCTTCCACAAAGATACATCAAATTCAAAAATTAAAATTCCACAAGTTGGAACATGCATTCCATTGATGTTTGAGAATTTTGAAAAAAAATTATTACAGCTATTGTTATGAGAGAAAATCATAACAGATTTTAATTCATTAGTTAAGTTTTTAATAAAATTTTCAAGCTTGTTTCCTTGAAAATCGTAAAGCTCAGAATCTATCTTAAAGTTATTTACATTAAGTTTCTTGATGTTATTTAAAAAAACTTGAGCAGTTTGAACAGTTCTAATAGCTGGACTTGAAAAGATAGTTTCAACATTAATATTTAAGTTGTTGAAGATACCTGACATAATTTGAGCATCCGAGTATCCAGTATTAGAAAGTGGACGCTTCAAGTCTGACACATTATATTCCCATGAAGATTTTGCATGTCTGATTAAAATGATTCTTTTCAAGGAGATAATCTCTTAAAATTCCATTTTTTTGATTCATTAGAAAAAATAATTCTGTCATGTAAACGATTATCTCTTCCTTGCCAAAATTCAATAGACTTTGGAACAACATTATATCCTCCCCAATTTAAAGGCTTAGCCATTGTTTCACTATTAATGATAAAATTATTTAATTTGTCATCAATATATTTTCTTGAGGGAATTACTTCACTTTGATTTGAAATAATAGCACCTATTCTACTACTTTCAGGTCTAGAATTGAAATATTCCATAGAATCATGTTCACTGATTTTATGAGTTTTACCTTGAATAATAACTTGTCTTTCCATTGAAGGCCAATAAAACGATAAACATACCTTTGAATTAATTGAAATATTTTTACCTTTTCTACTGTTGTAATTAGTAAAGAAAACAAAACCTGACTCTGAAAATCTTTTTAATAACACAATTCTAGTTAATGGTGAGAAATCAGAACTCACAGTTGATAAAGACATTGCATTTGGTTCGATTTCAGTTCCAAATTTTTCAATCTCATCGAACCATTTAGAAAATAAATCAAAAGGATTATCAGGTAAATCATTTTCATTTAATTCACCTTTAAGGTACTTGTCTCTATATCCACTTAAATCTTTTAACATATTCTAAATTAATGTTTATTATTAAAAAATAAAACTCTTATTCTCAATTGCTAGTTCACAATTTTCAAAAACAGTTTTAGCCTCATTTAGAAACAAATCTAAATCATTATATCTAGATGAAAAATGACCTAAGATAAGTTTTTTGACATTTGAATTCTTTGCTATAATTGCAGCTTGCTCAGCGGTAGAATGAAAAGTTTTGACAGCAAAATTTTCATCTTTTTTCAGAAATGTAGATTCATGATATAATAAATCACATTCACTGATTTGTTCTGTAATTTTTAAATTAAAAAGAGTATCACTACAAAATGCATAAATAATATCTGGGCTTAAAGGCTCTACTAATTTGGTGTTTTTTATAATTTCCCCTTTCGAAGTCACTCCATCTTTTCCTAATTTAATACCTGAAAATTGAGTTTTATCAATTCCCAAATCAATAGCTTTCTTCACAATTAATTTGTGACTAGTTGTTTTTTTTCTAAATAAAAATCCATTTGTGTAGATTCCATGATAGAGTGGAATTGTTGATACTATAAAATTATTTTTGTTAAGTATATCTTGTGATTTTATACTATTTAGTTCTATAAAGTTTAATTTATAATTAGTCCAAGTTTTACCAACCTTCATCAATGAAGTAATTATTTCCTTAATTCCCTTAGGACCAAAAATATTTAAAGGTTTTTCTCTTCCCAATAAGTTAAAAGTTAAAATTAGACCCGGAAGTCCAAAATAATGATCTCCGTGTAAATGAGAAATAAAAATATCTTCAATTGAATTAAATTTAATTTTATTTTTTCTCAATTGAAGTTGAGTTCCTTCACCACAATCAATAAGAAATGATTTTCCATTGTGTTCTAAAACTTGAGAAGTTGTAAAACCTTTAAAAGATGGGTAAGCCGAAAAACTACCTAATATTGTTAATTTCATAACAAACCTAAATCTCTTTCAATCTCTTCAATTTCAATTATATCTATTGCTTCTTGCAAAGATGGAACTACATTGATATTTAAATTATAATACTCAGATTTAAAATCTGAATTAACAATTACAAAAGATTTTTTATTGTTTTGAGATTCAATAAATAAGTAATTCAAGTCTTCTGAAAATTTCTCAATACTTAGGGCATTAAAATCAATAATAATATTCTTTAATTTAATTTCTTTTTTTAATTCAACTATAGAATTAAAAAACTTATTTTCATTACTTATATTAAATAATAAAGTATTTATAGATTTTGACAAATTCATGTTATTTAAGCTTAGCAGCTAAAAGATACATTATAGCCATTCGTATAGCAACTCCATTTTCAACTTGATCTAAAATTATTGCTTGATCAGAATCTGCAACTTCACTAGTGATTTCTACCCCTCTATTTATTGGGCCAGGATGCATTACTATTATTTTTTTATTTATAGAATTTAATAAAGGCATTGTTAAACCATATTGTTGAACATACTCTCTGACAGAGGGAAAATAGGATTCAGACATTCTTTCATTTTGAATTCTTAACATATTTACAGCATCAGATTTTTTTAAAGCTTTTCTAAAATCTGTTTCAACATTAACATTTAATGATTCAATACTTTTTGGAATAAGAGATTTTGGACCACAGACAGTAACGTTAGCTCCAAGTTTTTGATAGGCAAAAATATTAGATAATGCCACTCTTGAATGCATAATATCTCCAACAATTAGGATGTTTTTATTTTTTAAATCACCAATTTTTTCAATTAAAGAGTAAGCATCTAATAACGCTTGAGTAGGGTGTTCATGAGTACCATCACCAGCGTTAATTATACATGAATCAACGTTCTTCGAAAGGAATACACTTGCTCCTGGGCTAGGATGACGCATAACAATCATGTCAACTTTCATTGAAAGAATATTATTTACTGTATCAATTAATGTTTCACCTTTAGAAATTGAAGAACCAGAGGAAGAAAAATTAACTACATCAGCAGACAATCTCTTTTGAGCTAATTCAAATGAAAGTTTAGTTCTTGTACTATTTTCAAAAAACAAATTAGCGATTGTTACATCTCTTAAAGATGGAACTTTTTTGATTTTTCTATTTATAACTTCTTTAAAGTTATCTGATGTTTTAAATATTAAATTTAAATCATTTTTGTTCAGATATTTAATTCCTAATAAGTTATCGACGCTTAAATTACTCATTTTTTGTTTTTATATAAATAAACAGAATCCTCACCCTCATTTTCACTCCAATTAACAATTACCTTTTCATTTAACCTAGAATCAACTTGAGTACCACAATAGTCAGGTTGAATTGGTAATTCTCTTGAAAACCTTCTGTCAATTAGCGTTAATAATTGAACTCCTTTTGGTCTTCCAAATGACTGAATAGCATTTAAAGCAGCTCTAATACTTCTCCCAGTAAACAAAACATCATCAACTAACACAACTGTCTTATTCTCAATTGAAAAGTCAATTTCAGTAGCACTAGCTTTAAGAACTTTTTCAGATCTTCTAAAATCATCTCTAAAAAAAGTTATATCTAAATTACCAAGTTTTAAATTGTTGTTTTTTTCGTATCTATTTATGAGCTCCAAAATTCTTTTTGCCAAAAGACCACCTCTGGGTTGGATTGCAATTATTACAGTGTCATTAAATAAATTATGATCTTCAATTAACTGGAAAGACAACCTGTGTAGTATGGTTGAAATTTCATTAGCGTTGAGTATTTTTTTTGGCTTCATAACGCTTATATTATTACCAAAATTAGTGATTTTTTTTTACTGTGTAATTTATCATATTTAAAAAGAACTAAATAATCCCATTTAAAGCATCAGATCATTTTAAGTTTTTCAGCAATTTTCTTGTAAGTACCGTCATTTAATTTAGATCTAATTTTAGAAAATGCAGAAAGTGTTTCATTTACATCGTCTATATTATGAGAAGTTGTAGGTATCAATCTTAATAGAATAAACCCTTTGGGAATAACAGGATAAACAACAATTGAGCAAAAAATAAAATATTTTTCTCTTAACTCTTTTACCATAACAAAAGCTTCATGAATATCACCTTTTAAAAAAACGGGAGTTACGCAGCTTTGTGTTTTTCCTAAATCAAAGTTTTGATCTTTTAATCCACTTTGAAGTGCTCTTACATTATCCCATAATTTAGATCTTAATTCAGGCATAGTTTTTAACATTTCGAGTCTCTTCAATATTCCCGCTACAAGTTGCATTTGCAAAGACTTTGCGAATACTTGTGACCTCATATTGTATTTTAAATAATCAATAATCATTTTATCAGCAGCGATGAATGCACCTGTACTCGCCATTGATTTTGCAAAAGTCGCAAAATAAACGTCAATCTGATCTTGTACACCTTGTTCCTCTCCTGCTCCAGCTCCTGTTTCCCCTAAGGTTCCAAAACCGTGCGCGTCATCGACTAATAGTCTAAATTTATATTTATTTTTTAAAGCTGTGATCTCTTTTATCTTTCCTTGCTCTCCTCTCATTCCAAAAACTCCTTCAGAAATAACTAAAATACCACCACCGGTTTTTTCTGCAATTTTGGTAGCTCTTTCTAAATTAATTATTAAACTATCAATATCGTTATGCTTAAATGTAAACCTCTTTCCAACATGCAGTCTTACTCCATCAACTATACATGCATGACAATCCATGTCATAAACAATTACATCATTTTTAGAAACTAATGAATCTACTGTAGATAAAATTCCTTGATAACCGAAATTAAGAACATATGCTTTTTCTTTATTAACGAAATCGGCTAATTCAATTTCAAGTTTTTCATGTAAATGAGTATGCCCAGACATAAGTCTAGCTCCCATTGGGTAAGCTGATCCATATTGCTTAGCAGCTTCAGCATCAAATTCTCTTATTTCAGGGTGGTTAGCAAGTCCTAAATAATCATTAACACTCCATGTGATAACTTTCTTTCCGTTAAAACTCATTCTATTACTAATAGGACCTTCCAATTTAGGAAAAGCAAAATAACCTTCAGCTACTTTTGCGTATTGTCCTAAAGGTCCCTTGTTTGAAATTATTTTGTCAAATAAATCGTTCATTTTTTATTTGTAAAGTATTAAACAAAAATAACACTTATTTTATGTATTCAATAGGTTTTTCTAATTGAGTTTTTTCTGAGTCAAAGAATCCTTGATCAGACATCCATTTATCATTATAAATTTTACTCATGTATCTTGAACCGTGATCGCAAAAAATCATTACAACAACACTGTCTTTATTAAAAACATTGTTTTTTGAAAGCTGCTTAACCGCCTGCATGGCAGCTCCAGATGTGTATCCAACAAACATACCTTCTTTAAATGCTATTTCTCTTGATGAATGAGCACTTTGTTCGTCATTTACTTTTTCGAAAAAATCTATAATATCAAAATCAGTAGTAGTTGGTATTAAATTTTTACCAAGCCCCTCAATTCTGTAAGGATAAATTTCATCCTCATCAAACTCTTTAGTTTCATGATATTTTTTTAAGACTGAACCGTATGCATCAACTCCAATAATTTTTATATCTGGATTTTTAGATTTTAGAAACTGACCTATTCCAGAAATTGTTCCACCTGTACCACTACTTGCTACTAAATGAGTTATTTGACCATTAGTTTGACCCCATATCTCAGGGCCTGTAGAGTTAAAATGAGCTTCTGTGTTTAATTTATTGAAATACTGATTTATATAAAAAGAACCTTTTATTTCTTCATGTAATCTTTTTGCTACCTGATAATAAGATCTTTTATCGTCTGCACTTACATGTGCCGGACAAACATAAACTTTAGCTCCCATAGATTTTAACATGTCTATTTTGTCAGGAGAAGATTTTGATGATACTGCCAATATACAATTGTAACCTTTAATTATACTTACCATTGACAAACTAAAACCTGTATTTCCAGATGTTGTTTCAATAATTGTTGACCCTGGTTTTAGTAAACCCTTTTTTTCAGCAGTCTCAATTATATGAAGTGCAATTCTATCTTTATTAGAATGACCAGGATTAAATGCTTCTACTTTGGCATAAAAATCGCCAGGAATCTCTTCGACAATTTTATTTAGTTTGACAAGAGGCGTATTACCTATTAACTCAAGAACATTATTAAAAGCTTTAACTTTTTTACTCATAAATTGCTTTTGGTAGCATTTAAGCACACAAATTACTTAAAAAAAGCATTCAGAACCAAATTATACTAATCATAAATATTTTCAAGATCTAATATAAATGCATATTCTTTAGCTAAATCTTTTATGGCTTCAAATCTTCCAGATGAACCTCCGTGACCTGTTTCCATGTTAGTATTTAAAAATAAATAATTTTTATCAAGCTTATAATCTCTAAGTTTTGCCACCCATTTTGCTGGTTCCCAATATTGGACTTGTGAATCATGAAGACCTGTTGTTACAAGTAAATTAGGATAATTTACTTTTGACACATTATCATATGGAGAATATGACATCATATAATTATAATATTGTTTTTGGTTTGGATTTCCCCACTCATCATATTCACTAGTTGTTAACGGAATAGTTTCATCGAGCATAGTAGTAATGACATCAACAAAAGGGACAGCAGCAATTACTCCATTGTAAAGTTCAGGTGCTATATTTAATACTGCACCCATAAGTAATCCGCCAGCTGAACCACCATAAGCATAACAATGTTTGGATGATGTATATCCCTTTGAAATCAAAAATTTTGTAGTATCTACAAAATCGTTGAAGGAATTTTTTTTGTTTAATAGTTTTCCCTGCTCGTACCAATCTCTACCTAAATATTCACTTCCTCTTACATGAGCAATTGCATATATAAATCCTCTGTCCAATAAACTTAATCTACTAATTGAAAAAGAGGGGTCAATTGTATTTCCATATGATCCGTAACCATATAGTAAAAGTGGATTAGAACCATCTTTTTTAATTCCTTTTTTATAAATTAATGAAATAGGAATTTGATTTCCATCTTTGGAATCAGCCCAAATTCTTTCTGTAACATAATTATTTTTATTAAATTTTTTGTCTAAAACCTCGTGTTGTTTTAAAATAATCTTTTCTTTAGTTGTCATATCAAATTCAACAACAGAATAAGGTTCGTTTAAAGAATTGTAAGCATATCTTAACTTTTTTGAATCAAAATCTAAGTTTGTTGTGGTATTAGCACTGAAAGTTTCATTGTCAAAATTTAAAAAATAATTTTCTGAGTCATCCCATTTTTTAATATTAATTCTGTTTAATCCATTAACTCTTTCACTAACTACTAAATGATCTTTAAAAATATCAATTCCCTCTATTAAAATATTTTTTCTATGTTCAATTACATCAGTCCAATTTTCACTTGACGTTTTATTGATTTCGGTTTTCATTAACTTATAATTATAAGCATTGTCTTTATTTGTAATAATAAAAAAATGATCATCATAATGATTAATACTATATTCAACACCTCTTTTTCTCTTATTAAAAAGCTTAAAATCTTTATTTATACTGTCAGCAGGTAAAAATTGAAATTCAGATGTTAAAGTACTGTATGATGAAATGATAATATATTTTTTAGATTTTGATTTAGATACGTTCGTGTAAAAAGTCTCATCATTCTCAAAATAAATTAATTCATCATTTTCATAGTCAGTACCTAATTTATGTTTAAAAATTTTATCATTTCTAAGTGTATTAACATCTCTATTTGTATAAAAAAGTGTAGAGTTATCGTTTGCCCAAGCAAAACTTCCAGATGAATTTATTATTTTGTCATTATAAATTTCTCCAGTCTCTAAATTTTTAAATTGAATTGTATATAATCTTCTAGATACAGTGTCGATACTATATGCAACTATCTTATTGTCAGGACTAATTTGAAAATTTGATAAATTAAAATAATCGTGTTTTTCAGCTAATTCATTACAATTAAATAAAATCTCTTCTTTATTACTAAGAGAATCTTTATACCTAGTGTAGATAGGATAGCCTAAACCTTCTTCATATTTGGTTTTATACCAGTATCCATTTAAAAAATAAGGAACTGATTCATCATCCTCTTTTATTTTATTTTTAATTTCGTTAAATAATTTATCTTGTAAATCTAGTGTGTGTGAAGTCATCTTCTCATAATAGTCATTCTCTCTTTCTAAGTAATCTATAACTTCGGGATTATCTCTTTCCTTCAACCAGTAATAATCGTCAATTCTAATGTCGTTAAATTTTTTAAATGAAACTGGTATTTTTTCTGCTTTTGGGGGGATAATTGAGTTCTTCAAATTCGGTTTAATTTCATTGTTACAAGAAAATACAAACATAATGCTTACAAATAAAAAAATTGAATTTTTAATCATATTTTATATTTGAAGATTAGTTATAGTCTCCATAAATTTCAGGTGCATTTCATTATTATAATCTTTGTGAGTAACAATCCTTAATTTATTATCTCCCATTGATATTAATTTAACACCACAATCTAACATCTTTTTTAAAAAAATATTTGAATCATAATTTGATTTTAATTGAAAAATTAAAATATTTGTCTCTACTTCCTCAACTTTTTTAATGTAATTTTTTTTAGAAAGAAGTTTTTCAATTTCTAATGCTTTTAAATGATCTTCTTTTAATCTTTCAATATTATTATTTAATGCATAAATTCCACAGGCAGCCAAATACCCAGCTTGCCTCATTCCACCTCCTAACACTTTTCTTACTCTTATGGCTTTGTTGATAAATTCACTAGAACCAATTAAAACAGAACCTACTGGACAACCTAGGCCTTTGCTTAAACAAATAGAGATTGAATCAAATATATTTCCATATTGAGTTGGTTCAGTATTTGTTTTGACCAT
>JABJFE010000140.1 GCA_018662905.1 Flavobacteriaceae bacterium | reverse complement strand
TAATAGGTTTTTCTCTAGCAGGATATATTTCTGTTAAAATGATATTATCAAACTTTGATAATATTTCTGCAAACTCAGACATAAAATCTCTTGTCCTAGTATATAAGTGTGGTTGAAAAATTGCAGTATTTTTTTTATTTGGATATAAGTCTTTAATAGTATCATAAACAGCTTTAATCTCGCTCGGATGATGAGCATAATCATCAATAATTATTTTAGGTAATCGTAGCGCATAACTAAATCTTCTTTTCACTCCTAAAAATGTAGATAAAGAATTTATAATTGATTTATAATCAATATTCAGTTCTTTTCCAATAGCGAATGCAGCTAGGGCATTTAAAGCATTATGTTTGCCAGGCATATTAAACTTTACAGAAGCTATTAAACTACCATTATGATTTATGTCAAAAAAAGATGAATATTTTGCAGATGAATAATTAGAAATGAAATATTCTGATTCAGAACTAAATCCATAAGAAATACCTCCTAACAATGTTTTTTCATTTGAGAACAGTAATCCTTTAGACTTAATGTTATCAGTGAATTGAATAAATGATTTTTTTAATTCTTGTTCAGAGTTGTAGATGTCTAAATGATCCGAATCAGTAGAAGTTACACAAGCTATATTTGGAAATAAAGTATGAAACGATCTGTCAAACTCATCAGCTTCAACTAAAATAATATCATTACCATTTTGGATAAAATTTGTATTATAATTTTCAGAAATTCCCCCGATAAAAGATGTGAAACTTATATTGTTTTCTAATAAGATGTGAGACAAAATGGTTGAAGTTGTTGTTTTACCATGAGTCCCTCCAATTGCAATACAAAATTTATCCTTAGAAATTAGTCCTAGTAATTCTGATCGTTTTAAAATTTCAAATCCATTATCTTTAAAATATTTATACTCTTTATTAAATTTAGAAATAGCAGGAGTATAAACTACCAAAGTCTCAGACTGATTTAAAAACTGGGATGGAATACTTAAATAATTATCTGTAAAATGAATTTTAGCTCCATTTTTTGAAAGTGATTTAGTTATATCAGAATTTACTTTATCGTAGCCCGCTACATATTTATTTTCGTTGATAAAATAAAAAGCTAAAGAAGACATTCCAATTCCTCCTATTCCTAAAAAATAAATTCTATTATAATTTTTTATCATTTTAAAAAATTTATAATATGGTTAACAATATCTTCTGTTGCTTTAGGTCTTTCAATTTTTTTAATTGAAGCTGATAATCTTGAAGAATATTCTTTGTTTGTAAATATTTTTTCGAAAACTCGACTAAAATCAGTATTTAAATCTTTTTCTCTTACAATTTCTGCAGAATTCAAATTAACAATTGACATAGCATTTTTTGTTTGGTGGTCTTCTGCAACGTTTGGAGATGGAATAAAAATTACAGGCTTACCAACAATACATAGTTCTGAAATAACGCTTGCACCAGCTCTTGATACAATATAGTCTGCTGCTTTATAAGCATAATTCATTTTTTTAATGAATGGCTTGACTTTAATTATATCAGATTCATGTGATCTATATTTTTCGAGATAATTATTTCCACATTGCCATAATATTTGAATACCCAATTTTTTAAAGTAATTTAAATTAAGTTTAATAAATTCATTGATTTTCAAAGCCCCTAAACTTCCCCCTAAAATTAGCAAGGTTTTTTTATCCTTATTTAGTTTAAAAAAATCTAAAGACATTTTTCTTGTGATTGAAGAAATATAAATATCTTTTCTTACCGGATTTCCCGTAATTATTAATTTAGACTTAGGAAAATACTTGTCCATTTTTGAGTAAGAAACACAAATATGATTGACTGACTTAGAAAGAATTTTATTAGTAATTCCAGGAAATGAATTTTGCTCTTGAATCAAAGTTGGTATTTTTAACTTAGAAGCAACAAATAGAACAGGCCCACTTGCAAATCCTCCGGTTCCTATTACAAAATCCGGTTTGAATTTTTTAATTATGAAGTAAGATTTTACAACACTTGAAAGAATCTTTACAGGGACTAAGAGATTTGAAAAATGTAACTTTCTTTTTATTCCACTAATCCATAATCCTATAATATCATATCCATGTTCTGGAATTTTTTGCATTTCCATTCGATCAGATGAACCGACAAATAATATTTTATTGTTTTCAAATCTTGCAGACAATTCTTCAGCAATTGAAATAGCAGGATAAATATGCCCGCCAGTGCCACCACCAGAAATTAAAAATCTACTCTGTTTCACTTAATATATTTAAAGGGTTCTCATTGTTTAAGTTTTCGGTTGATTCTTTAGAACTTACACTTAATACTATTCCTAGCGCCAAGAAGGTCATCCAAATAGATGTTCCTCCAGTACTAATTAAAGGTAAGGGCTGACCAGTTACAGGGAATAGTTGAACAGCAACTCCCATATTAATAAATGCTTGAAAAATTATAGGTAATCCTGCGCCTAATGCTAATAATTGACCAAAAACAGTATTAGACTTATACGATACTATTATTATTCTAAAAAGTAATAAAATATAAAGAAACAACACACCAATTGCTCCGATGGTTCCATATTCTTCGGTTATTATTGCATAAATAAAATCAGATGTACTTTGGGGGAGAATATTTTTCATTGAACTTTTTCCAGCTCCAACTCCGAACATCATGCCAGACGCAATTGCAGATTTTGCTCTTAAAATTTGATAATTATTTTCTGCATTTTCAGAGGATGAAAAGTTTTCAATTCTACTTACCCAGGTATCAATTCTATTAGGCATTAAATCAGGATAATTTTTGACAGTTAAAAAGAAAAGTGAAAAAAGTATTATACCAGAAAATCCAATACCTAATAAATACTTAAAAGGATATCCTCCTATGAAAATTAATGTAATTATCATTAAAAAAATCATAGCAGCAGTTGAAAAGTTTGAAGGTAAAATTAAAAACACTACTAATATTATTGGAGTCCATAAAGGGATTATAGTTTTAGAAAAGCTTATATTTTTATTATAATTTTTAGAAAGATAAAATGACACATAAACCATTAATACCACAATAGCCATAGATGAAGGTTGAAAAGACAAACCAATAATCGGCAATTTAATCCATCTACTTGCATTAGCTCCGCCTACAATATTACCCTGAAGAGAGGTAAAGAGTAAAATAATTATAATTAACGGTAATGCCAATTTTGATAATCCTTTAAAATATTTATATGGGATCATATGAGTGCCAAACATTATTAAAACACCTACAGTTATAATTGCAAAATGTTTAAAAACATTTGATAAAACAAAACTATTTCCAAAATTAGAACTCGCACTGTAAACTGGTAAAAACGAAAAAAATGCCAGTAGTATTACTATAGACCAAATTACTTTATCTCCTCTTATTTTTTTTAAAAATAAATTCATTATAATTTTCTAACTGCTTCTTTGAACTGATTTCCTCTGTCTTCATAATTTTTGAATAAATCAAAACTTGAACAAGCTGGTGACAACAATACATTGTCTTTTGGTTTAGCAATTTTATAAGCATTTTTTACAGCTTCAGCCATATTGTCATTTTCTATTATTAATTCAACAAATGGCGAAAATGACTCTATAATTTTTGAATTATCAATTCCTATACAAATTATTGCCTTAACCTTTTCCCTAACTAATGGAATTAAATCATCATAATTATTTCCTTTATCAACTCCTCCAACAATCCATACAGTTGGAGATTTTACTGAATCTAACGCATAATAAACAGCGTTAACATTAGTGGCTTTAGAATCGTTTATATATTTGACTTTCTGAATAGTTAGAACGTGTTCAAGTCTATGATTTATAGATTGAAAATTCCCTAATGACTCTCTTATCTTTTCATCACTAATATTTAGAATTTTTGCCACAGTTGCTGCAGCCATACTATTTTGAACATTATGCTTTCCTTTAATGGATAAATTTTCAATTGGTATCATAAAATTTGTATTGTTTACACTAGAATTAATATTATTGTTTTTAACATAAGTAAGATTATGTTGATTGCTATTTGTAAATGAAAATGGAATTTTTTTAGAATTTATATTTCTATTACTTAGTTCTGAGTTGATTTTGTCATCATCATTATTGTAAATAAAATAATCCGATGATGAATGGTTGGAAATTATTTTAAATTTTGAATTAACATAACTCTGAAAATTTGAGTCATATCTTTCTAAATGGTCAGGTGTTAAGTTGGTAATTATTGAAATGAAAGGATTAAAATCGATTACATCATCTAGTTGAAAACTACTAAGCTCCAACACTACGTATTCAAAGTTGTTTTCAGCTGTTAAAAAAGAAAAACTATTACCAATATTACCAGCTAATCCAACACTTTTACCAGAACTTTTGAGAATGTGATGTATAAGAGAACATGTAGTTGTTTTACCATTAGATCCCGTAACTCCAATCAGAATTGAATTCGTAAATCTAAAGGCAAATTCAATTTCTGAAATGATAGGAATATTTTTAGATTTTATTTTAACAATTATGTCGGAATTATTAGAAACACCAGGACTTTTGACAACTTCCTTAGCATTAAAAAATTTATTTAGAGTATGTCCTCCTTCTTCATAATTAATTTGATTATCATCTAATATTTTTTTATATTTTTTTTCTATAGTATTAAATTCTGACAGAAAAACATTGTAACCTTTTTTACTAGCTAAATATGCAGCTCCAACTCCACTTTCTCCACCTCCAATAACAACAATACTATTTTTCATTATTATCTGATTTTTAAGGTTATTAATGAAAGTATTGCTAATAAAATTCCTATTATCCAAAATCTCACGACAATTTTGCTCTCGTGCAAACCTGATTTTTGATAATGATGATGAATAGGTGACATAAGAAAAATTCTTTGTCCTATCCCTTTTTTTCTCTTTGTATATTTAAAAAAAGTAACCTGAATTATTACAGATAAAATTTCGATTAGGAAAACTCCACAAATAAGT
>JABJFE010000062.1 GCA_018662905.1 Flavobacteriaceae bacterium | reverse complement strand
TCAAGTCTATTTACATAAACTTTTTGATCTTTTTCAACTTTAAACTGTTGACCGGCTATTTCTACAACTGCGTACATAATGATATTTTTGTTAAAAAACGTGTGCAAATATACAAGGATTGAATGTATATAACAACTATTAACTGTAAAATATAAAAAACCTGAAAAACAATAATTAATTGATAGTAAATTTTAAGCCCTTTACCATGTAATCAAATTTTAATTATTTAGACTTTTTATTGGCTAAATAAACTCCAGTTAGTATAATTACAGTTGCAAACAATTGATTTAAAGTAAATACTTCACCGTCTAATAAGCCCCAAAATAAAGCTACAATTGGCAAAGTGTAGGTAACCGAGGAAGCAAATACAGGAGAAGCAATTTGAACAAATTTATTAAATAAAATTTTCGCAAAAACTGTTCCAACTATTGATAATATTAGTAGACAAAATAGTGCAACCTTAACATCCTTATTATTAATATCTATCTGCTTATAATCAGAAATAAAAAATATCACAACAGCCAAAGGAAATATAAATATAAAATTTCCGACAGTAATAGCAACAGCGGAAACGTCTTGCAAATGCACTTTTAAAAGATTCACTTGAACAGCGTACAAAATAGAAGCAAATATTATAAAAAATACGTAAAGCAAGTTTTGATCAGGGTTAATAACCGAACCTTGATACATCAATAATACTGAACCAATTAACCCAATAATAACTCCTGATATTTGTTTTTTGTCAATTTTAAAACGATAAAAGCCAACACCAATAATCAAAGTAGCAAGAGGAGTTAAAGAATTTAAAATAGCAGCTAAAGCACTATCAATTTCAGTTTGCGCATAAGCAAACAAGAATGGAGGAATAAAAGAAACTAGCCCCGTAATTAGAATCCACTTCCATTTATCTTTAGGAATAGATTTAAGACTAGAAAATCCTATTAAAAGTAATAATACTGTAGATATTATAGTTCTTAAACTTCCCACTTGAAGAGGACTTAAACCTATTAATGCTTTTTTAATTAAAATATAAGAACTTCCCCACACCAAAGAAAGAACGATTAAATAAATCCATTTTAAGTTTTTTTTATCCATCAAGAAAATTTATTTCCATTTAAAAGTTTGTATCATCTTTCTAATATCATTATTTAATAAATGAATTGATGGAAGAAGCGAATCATAATTAGGTTTAGAATCAAAATATAAAGAACCCGTCAAATAAACCGATATTGAATCTGTAATATAAAAACGTGTATTGGAGGGAGCATCACCAATAAATGAAAAATATTTTGCAAAAACTTTATTTTCTAAATCATTATACTCACTAACGTTAACAACAAAAGCATTTTTAGAGTTTTCATTAATTTTTTTTGAAAAATCTGAATCAATTAAGCTGAAATTATTTTGAATATTAATTTTACTTAAATAAAGTGTAGAATTCAAAGAACTGTTTTTGATTTTCATATTACAATTTTCTAAATCGATTTCATTATTAGAATTTATAAAAAATGAATATCCACAGTCAGTGATGTAATTAACATAACTTGGAACAGAAAGTTCATTATAAAAAAAAGCTTTTGGTTTTGGAATTATTGTGTGATTTGAACAGCTAAAAAGAAAAAGAAATAAAAAAAATATATGTTTCATTATTTTTTAATTACAACCATAATACTCTTAATTCTTTTTCTATTGACTTCAACTATCTTAAATTCAATTCCTTTGAGTTTAAGCTTAAAATTCTTTTTAGGGAAAAATCCGATTTGTTCAAGTAAAAAACCACCCAATGTCTCTGAATCACCTTTTATTTTTTCAAAGATTTTATTATCCTTGATTTTTAAAATTCTATACAAATCAGTAAGATTCACTTTGCCTTCAAAAACAAAAGTATTATTATCAATTTTATTGTACACAATGTCATCTTGATTGAATTCATCGTTTATTTCTCCAACAATTTCTTCAACAATATCATTTAATGTAATAATTCCTGAATTTCCTCCATATTCATCAACCACAATAGCCATATGATTTTTTAATTTTTGAAATTCCTTCAATAAATCATCCAGTTTTTTATTTTCAGGTATAAAATAAGGTTCTCTAATCAAAGCTGTCCAATCAAAGTTTTTTTGATCTAAATAAGGAAATAAATCTTTTAAATAGATAACACCCGTAACATTATCAATTGTTTCATCAAATACCGGAATTCTTGAATATCTATTTTCCCTTACTTGTTTTATAAGATCAGTGTAAGACATTGTTTTAGAAACAGAAAAAACATCAATTCTAGGCTTCATGACCTGTTTAACTTCTATACCTCCAAAAGAAATAATGCCTTTAAAAATCTTTTTTTCTTCACTAGATGTTTCGCTTTTATCTGTTAAATTAAATGCATCAGAAAGCTTGTCAACAGATAAATTAGGCTTTTTAAATACTAATTTGTCTTGTATGAACTTAGTCATTTTACTCATTGGAATAGTAATGAAGAAAAATAAATACTTGTCTAAAATCTGAACTGGAAAAGCCATTTTTTTTGAAAATGAAATGGGTTTTCTGTTAGCATAAACTTTTGGAAGAATCTCCCCAAATAATAATATTAAAGCTGTAATAAACCCAACTTCTAGAACAAAGTTTAACCAGTCCGGCAAAGAGTTAAAATCAAACAATTGACCAAAAGAAGCTAGCAATAAAACAATAGAAATATTTATAAAATTATTAGAAACAAGCAATGTTGCCAACAATCTCCTAGGATTAGCTCTCAAAAGTGCAATTAGCTTGAGGCTTCTAGCATTTGAACTAGATATTTTTTTTAAATCTGTTTTAGAAAGAGAAAAAAACGCAACTTCAGATCCAGAAATTAGTGCTGAACATATTAACAGAACAATTATTAATAATATTTTGATTATATCTGGATATACATCTATTAACAAAAAAGAATTGACCAAATTATATAAGATTATTTAAAAGGGTAAATCATCGGAATCATTTTCTGAAACTGATGGATTTGGTGCAGGAGCAATTGGCTCGCCTGAAGAAGAAGACGATTCATTTATATCAGATTTATTTGACAGGAAATTAAATTCATTAACATGAATTTCAGTAGAATATCTCTGAACACCATCTTCAGATTGCCATTTTCGTGTCTTTATCTTTCCTTCTACATAAATTTTATCTCCTTTACTTAAATACTTTTCGCATACTTCTGCAGCTTTATTTCTAACTACAACATTATGCCACTCTGTATTAGAAACTTTTTCACCAGTTGTTTTGTTAGTGTAGTTTTCGTTTGTAGCGATTGGAAATCTCCCAATACAACCTCCTCCATCAAAATGATGCATTTTGACTTCATCACCCAAATTTCCAATTAACATTACTTTATTCAATGATCCGCTCATATTTTTTTTATTAAACTCAAATATAGCAAATTACTTCAAGAATTTGTTCAATGTTTTAATAAATGAAC
>JABJFE010000070.1 GCA_018662905.1 Flavobacteriaceae bacterium | reverse complement strand
AGCAAATATGTTGTCAGACTTTCTGAAACTATAAAGCATAAAGATGCAATACTTATTGGAGTTTCTTTTGGAGGTGTAATTGTTCAAGAACTATCAAAAATTTTAAAAATTAAAAAAGTCATAATTATTTCAAGTGTAAAAACTAATAAAGAATTATCAAATTCAATGAAATTTGCAAAAAAAACAAAGAGTTATAAGCTCCTGCCATTAACTTGGTTAAATGATTTTGAATCTTTGTTGGCTTTTGTTTTAGGTCCAAAAATTAAACGAAAAGTTAATTTATATAGAAAATATCTTTCAGTTAGAGATGAAAACTATTTAAAGTGGGCAATTAAAGAAATGGTTAATTGGAAACAGAGTATTCCATTAAAAAATGTAATACATATTCATGGAACTTATGACTTGGTTTTTCCAGTTTTAAATCTAAAAAATTATATTCCAGTTGAAAGGGGAGATCACACTATGATATTAAAAAGAGCAGATTGGTTAAATGATTATTTTTTAAAAAATCTAGACTAGATTCTTTTCATTTGTTGTTGCATCATCTTAATTTGATCTGATAACATTTTTTGTTTATCTAATTTTTTAGCCTCATTTAGTAGAGTTGTAGCTTCTCTTTTTCTTCTTTTTTGAATTAATATACCAGCCAAGCTTAATTTTGCCATTGCTAGGTCATGATCCATAGAAAGTCCTATTGAAATTGCTTTTTTAAAATATTTTTCAGCTTGAGTTAAATTTGTTTGCGAACAAACTATTCCCCATAAGTAATTGTAATAACCTACTTGTTTTTTTGTTAAAGAACTTTCTGGATTTTTAATTTTTTTAAGCCATTTTTCAGTTCCTATAAAGTCTTGTTTTCTTAATTTAAAAAAAATAACTAGTATAATTTCATTTTTAAAATAGAGAAAAATAAAAATTATAACTAAAAAAATTAAGGCTATTCCATTACCTATATTATTTTCGTAAAATTGATATATCGAATAAATTAGTGTTAAAAGTGCTAATATTAGTTTTATAGTTTTAGGATACATTGATTAACTGTTTTTTTAATTAATTTTCAATCTTCAAAGTTTTTAAACAATACATTTGAGTTAGTTTAAACTTATTGTATATTTGCCCTCGAATTTTAGTAAAAATAGTTAATTATTTCACATGAAAAGAACTTTTCAACCTTCAAAAAGAAAAAGACGTAATAAACACGGATTTAGAGAAAGAATGTCAACACCAAGCGGAAGAAATGTTTTAGCTAGTAGACGAGCTAAAGGCCGAAATAAGATTTCTGTTTCATGTGAACCAAGACATAAAAAATAAGTGAATAAAAATTTTTAAAATATCAAGGTGTTACTTTTTAAGTAACACCTTTTTTTTTATATATTCATTAACCAAATTAATATTATCTAAATGCCATTAAGAAAAGATTTAAAAAGTATATTGATAATTGGATCAGGTCCAATAGTTATAGGTCAAGCATGTGAATTTGATTATGCAGGTTCTCAAGCATTAAGATCTTTAAGAGAAGATGGAATAGAAACTATTTTGATTAATTCTAATCCTGCAACCATCATGACAGATCCTGTTATGGCAGATCATATATACTTAAAACCTTTAGACACTAATTCTATTAAAGAAATTTTGTCAAAACATAACATAGATGCTGTTCTACCTACAATGGGAGGTCAAACTGCTCTTAATTTATGTATTGAAGCAGACGAGAAAGGAATTTGGGAAGAGTTCAATGTTGAAATTATAGGTGTTGATATTGATGCAATTAATATTACTGAAGATAGAGAGAAGTTTAAACAATTATTAAAAACGATAGACATACCTGTTGCACCTGCAAAAACAGCTACTTCTTTTCTAAAAGGAAAAGAAATAGCTCAAGAATTTGGTTTTCCTTTAGTTATTCGTCCTTCTTTTACTTTGGGTGGGAGTGGAGCTTCACTTGTCTACAAAGCCGAAAACTTTGATGAATTACTTACAAGAGGGCTTGAAGCATCTCCAATTCATGAAGTTTTAATTGATAAAGCCCTAATGGGATGGAAAGAATATGAATTAGAATTATTGAGAGATAAAAATAACAATGTTGTCATTATTTGTACAATTGAAAATATGGATCCCATGGGAATTCATACTGGAGATTCTATAACTGTTGCACCTGCTATGACATTGTCAGATTCTGCTTATCAAAGGATGAGAGATATGGCAATAAAAATGATGAGAAGTATTGGCGATTTTGCAGGTGGTTGTAATGTACAGTTTGCAGTAAGTCCTGATGAAAAAGAAGATATAATTGCAATAGAAATTAATCCTAGAGTTTCAAGATCCTCTGCATTAGCTTCAAAAGCTTCTGGTTACCCAATTGCTAAAGTTGCTAGCAAGTTAGCAATTGGCTATAGTTTAGATGAATTAAGTAATCAAATTACAAAATCAACTTCAGCATTATTTGAGCCAACGTTAGACTATGTGATCGTCAAAATACCTAGATGGAATTTTGACAAATTTGAAGGTTCTGAAAGAACTTTAGGTTTACAAATGAAATCAGTAGGTGAAGTTATGGGAATTGGTAGATCTTTTATTGAAGCACTTCACAAAGCAACTCAATCCTTGGAAATTAAAAGAAATGGTTTAGGTGCTGACGGAAAAGGATATTCAGATTATAAACAGGTTATTAGTAAGCTTACTAATGCAAGTTGGGATAGAGTTTTTGTTATTTATGATGCTATTAAAATGGGTATTTCATTGGACAGAATTCATGAAATTACTAGAATTGATTTGTGGTATTTAAGACAGTATGAATCTCTTGTTAATTTAGAAAAAGAAATTTCAGATTTCGACATAGATACTATATCTAAAGATTTAATGTTAGAGGCTAAACAAAAGGGTTTTGCTGATCGTCAAATTGCACATATGCTTGGTTGTCTTGAGAGTGTAGTTAATAAAAAACGAAAAAAATTTAATATAAACAGGGTTTACAAACTTGTTGATACTTGTGCTGCAGAATTTAAAGCCCAAACTCCTTATTACTATTCTACCTTTGAAGAAGAAATTCAACTTCCCGATGGAACTGTCTACACTCAAAATGAAAGTCAAGTTTCCAATAAAAAAAAGATTGTTGTTTTAGGTTCTGGTCCAAATAGAATTGGACAAGGTATTGAATTTGATTATTGTTGTGTTCATGGAGTTTTAGCCTCATCGGAATGTGGATATGAAACTATTATGATAAACTGTAACCCGGAAACTGTTTCAACTGATTTTGATACAGCAGATAAACTTTATTTTGAGCCTGTTTTTTGGGAACATATTTATGATATAATTGAACACGAAAAACCAGAAGGTGTTATTGTTCAACTTGGAGGACAAACAGCATTGAAATTAGCCGAAAAGCTAGATAGATATGGTGTCAAAATAATGGGTACAACTTACCAAGCTTTAGATTTAGCTGAAGACAGAGGAAGTTTTTCAACTTTACTTAAAGACAACAATATACCTTATCCTGAATTTGGAGTTGCAGAAACTGCAGATCAAGCTTTAAAGTTATCTGATACACTTAATTTTCCTATTCTAGTTAGACCTTCATATGTCCTTGGTGGACAAGGAATGAAAATTGTAATAAATAAAAAAGAGTTAGAGGCCCATGTTGTTGATTTATTACAAAAGATTCCAAATAATAAATTATTATTGGATCATTATTTAGATGGTGCAATTGAAGCAGAAGCAGATGCTATATGTGACGGTGAAAATGTTTTAATAATAGGAATTATGGAACATATTGAACCTTGTGGAGTGCACTCTGGTGATTCAAACGCAACTCTCCCACCATTTAATTTAGGAAAGTTAGTAATGCAACAAATAATTGATCATACAAATAAAATAGCTATTTCGTTAAAGACAGTTGGTCTTATAAATATTCAGTTTGCTATAAAAAATGAAGTTGTATACATAATAGAAGCTAACCCAAGAGCATCAAGAACAGTACCTTTTATCGCAAAAGCATATAAACAGCCGTATGTTAATTATGCAACCAAAGTTATGTTGGGTGAGCTTAAAGTTTCCGACATTGACTATAAGCCTAACTTAAAAGGCTTTGCAATCAAACAACCTGTTTTTTCTTTTAATAAATTTCCAAACGTTAATAAAAGTTTAGGTCCTGAAATGAAAAGCACTGGAGAGAGTATTTTGTTTATTGATAATTTAAAAGATGATCAATTTTACGAATTATACTCTAGAAGAAAAATGTACCTAACTAAATAATAATAATTTATATTAGTTGTTATGGAAATTGTTTTGAACTTATTAATATTAACAGTTCTTGTAATAATTACTTATAATCTATTTTCTAAAAACAAAAAGTCAAATGCATCAATTGACTCTGATTTAAGTAATGAAATAACTAATCTAAGAGTTCAATTAGGCGTTAAAGATGAAAAAATAAGATCCTTAAAAGAGTCTAAAGAATTAGAATCTGAAAATTTAAAAAAAGAGTTTAAAATTCTAGCAAATTCAATTTTAGAGGAAAATTCTGAAAAATTTAAAAAACAAAACAAGGATCAGATTGGTTCAATTCTAGAACCACTCGGAGAAGAAATTAAAAAATTTAAGAAAAAAATTGAGGATAACAATATTGATTTTGTTGAAAGAAATACTGTTTTAGATCAAAAAATACAAAGTTTAAATAAACTTAATGAACAATTAAGTAAAGATGCTAATAATCTGGCGAGTGCTTTGAAAGGTGATTCTAAAACACAGGGGGATTGGGGAGAAGCTCAGTTGGAAGTTTTATTAGAAAAATCAGGTTTAATGAAAGATATTCATTACAGTACTCAAGGAGGTTATAAAGATCAAGAGGGTAATATTAAAAAACCTGATTTTATAGTTAGTCTTCCTGATAATAAACATTTAATTATTGACTCAAAAGTATCTCTTACTGCTTATGAATTATTTTATAATTCTGAAAATGATGATCAGAAGGAAAATTTAAAAAATCACATAACTAGTATTAGAAAGCATTTTAAAGACCTTAGTTCCAAGAATTACACTGAGCTTTATGGAATAAATACTCCAGACCAGGTATTTATGTATATTCCAATTGAACCAGCTTTATTTTTAGCTCTTCAAGAGGATAAAAATATTTTTATGGATGCATACGATAAACGAGTAGTTTTAGTTTCTAACACAACACTTTTATCTACATTAAGAGTTGTTTCTGAGCTTTGGCAGTTTGATGATCAAAAAAGAAATGTTTTAGAAATCGCAAAACAATCAGGCTTATTATATGATAAATTTGAAGGCTTTGTTTCTGATTTAATTAAAGTTGGAAATAATATTAATAGTTCACAATCTAGCTATCAAGATGCAATGAATAAACTTTCTGAGGGTAAAGGAAATTTAGTAAGTAAAGTTGAAAATTTAAAAAAATTAGGTGCTAAAACTAAAAAAAACTTACCACAAAAACTTTTAGACAGATCAACTAATTAATTTTTTTAGTATCCCGTATAGTTTGATGGAGAAATTCTCTTTAATTCATTTTTAATCTCAGTGTTTATATTTAAGGAATCAATAAATTGATGAATAGTATCTTGATTTATAGTTGTATTTTTTCTTGTTAACTCCTTCAGTGTTTCATAAGGATTTGGATAACCCTCTCTTCTTAAAATAGTTTGAATCGCTTCTGCAATAACAGCCCAGTTATTATTTAAATCATTTTCGATTTTAACTTTATTTACAATTAACTTGTTAATTCCCTTAATTGTTGATTTGATTGCTATTGAAGAATGACCAAAAGGAACGCCGACATTTCTAAGAACAGTACTATCAGTTAGATCTCGTTGAAGCCTAGATATAGGTAGTTTGGAAGATAAATGTTCAAATATAGCATTTGCTAAACCTAGATTTCCTTCTGAATTTTCAAAATCAATTGGATTTACTTTATGAGGCATAGCAGAAGATCCAACTTCATTTTTATTAATTTTTTGTTTGAAATAGTCCATTGAAATATAAGACCAAATATCTCTATTGAAATCAATAATTATAGTATTTATTCTTTTTAAGCAATCAAATAATGACGCTAAATGATCATAATGCTCAATTTGCGTGGTTGGAAATGAGTGATAAAGACCTAAATTACTAACCAAATTAGTTGCAAATTTCTTCCAGTTTATTTTCGGAAATGCAACAATATGAGCATTAAAATTTCCAGTTGCTCCTCCAAATTTTGCTGCTAATGGAATTGAATGTAAACATTTCAATTGTTCAATTATTCTAACTCTGAAAACATCAATTTCTTTTCCTAATCTTGTTGGTGAGGCAGGTTGACCATGAGTTCTAGCTAACATAGATATATCGCTATATTCTAAAACTTTCTCACTTAATAAATCTACCAATTTATTTATTTCAGGAATGTAAATATCTGATAATGCTTCTTTGATTGAAAGTGGAACAGCAGTATTATTTATATCTTGTGAAGTAAGTCCAAAGTGTATGTATTCTAAGAATTTATCTAACTGTAACTCTTTAAATTTATTTTTAATAAAATATTCTACTGCTTTAACATCATGATTTGTTTCTTTTTCAATTTCTTTAATTGAGATAGCATCTTCGTATGAAAAATTTAAATATATATTTTTTATTTTCTCTATTGATTCGTGAGGAAAACTTTTAAATACAGGGATTTTAGTTTTTGTCAAAGCTATAAAGTATTCTATTTCTACTAAAACTCTATATTTTATAAGAGCTTGTTCCGAAAAATAATTACCATAGTCTTTGGTTTTATTATAATATCTACCATCAATTGGAGTGACGGCGTTAAGATTATTTAGCATCATGACCTTTCCATTTAAAACGAATACAAATGTAAGCTTTTTTAAAAAATATTATTTTCTGTTGAGAACTTTAAATTCTTCATAACATCCACTTATAGCATCAAGAATTTGTAAATCATTTGCAGTGAGAATAAAACTATCCGAAAAATTACAATTTCTTAAAATTTCATCAATATCAATTTTTTGAACCTGAAGAAGCTCCACTAATGTTTCCCTATCGAATTTTGATGAAAGAAGTTCTCTTATTCTGAAATCTTCTTTCATTTGTTTTAGTTTTTTAAACTGTCGAGGCTGTTTACCAAATAAATTATAAAGAAAATCTGCTGGATTAAAAATAGCATTAATAACTTTCGAAAATGCACCTGAATTCCTAGATCCTCCTTCGTATCCTCTTGATGGTAATCCAGGAATACTGTAACGATAAGATTGGCTTACTGGAACGTTTTTAGCATCTATTTCAAGGTATCCTGTTAACTCATATGGTTTCACAATAACTTCCTCTAAAGCATAAGCTAGCTCAGTTAATTGAATTTTAGAGTTTTCAAATTTTAATAAATCATTAGTTACTCTAACCTTTATTGATTTAAAACCTAAGTACGATAAATAAAGTGTATCATTTAATTTAGCAGGTATTTCAAACTTTCCTTTTACATCAGTAATAACTCCAACCACTTGACTTAAATTGATTACATGTACGCTAGGAATAGGTTTATTGTCAGAGGAGTTTTCTACAAATGCTGTAAGGTTTTGAGAAAATATCATGTTTGAATAAAACCCGAAAACAACTGTAAAAAATAAAAAATTTTTCATGAATTTCAAAAATACAAGTAATTAAAGATATACTATCATTTTATATAAAATTTATTAAAAATTTAAGAAATAAAATTTAATAATTTTTTTATAGCTAACGACCTGTGACTTATTATATTTTTTTCATTTATTGAAAGTTCTGCAAAAGATTTATTGGTTCCTAGTGGTGAAAAAATGGAATCATATCCAAATCCATTTTTACCAATTGGATTTTTTAAAATTACACCCTCTACTAACCCTTCAAAAGTGTAAACTTTATTTTTAATAATTAGCGCTATTACTGTTTTAAACCTTGCATTTCTATTGCTTTTATTTTTTAAATTTTTTAATAATTTATTTATATTTTTTGTAGAATCACAATCTTCTCCCGCATATCTGGCTGAACGAACACCAGGTTCTCCGTCCAAAGCGTCTACTTCTAGTCCTGTATCATCTGAAAAAACGTTTAAACCAAATTTCTTAGAAATATATTTAGCTTTATAAATAGCATTACCCTCGATAGTATTTTCATTCTCAGGAATATCTTCTTTAAATTTTAAATCTTTTAGACTTATGATTTTTATATTTTTTGGAATAATTTTATTTATTTCTAATAATTTGTTTTTATTTCCAGTTGCGAATATTAAATCCATGTTTTAATCATTATGATAAGGGTGATTGTTTAAAATTGTAAAAGCTCGGTATAATTGTTCTGTAAAAAATAATCTAATTATTTGATGTGAGAATGTCATCTTGGATAATGAAATTAGTCCTTTAGATTTGGTGTACAGGTCCTTTGAAAATCCAAAAGCTCCACCAATTACAAAAACAATAGTTTTGCTTTCTTGAAATCTGACTTTTAAAAAATCAGCAAATTCCCTTGAATTATAATTCTTTCCTTTTTCATCAAGTAAAAAAAGAAGATCATTTTTTTTTATTTTTTTTAAAATATTTTCACATTCAATTTTTTTGATTTCATCTGAGTTATTTTTTCTGGTTTTTACAGAGTTAACTTCAATTATTTGAAATTTATTAAAAAAATTAATTCGTTTTATATAATCTTCTATCAAACTGATTAATTCTTTATTTTTCGTTTTACCAACTACTACCAACTTAATCTCCATAAACTTAATAATTGATAAATTTAAATTTTATATTTAACTGTAAATATATGTTATTGATTAATATTAGTTTTTCAATGTTTACAAAAGGTTTATGATGAATTTTATTGAAGTAATTATTCCTCTACCAATCAAATCAACTTTTACCTACACTGTTAATGAAAGTGAGTTTAATTTCCTCGAACCTGGATTTCGTGTTATGGTTCCTTTTGGTAAATCTAAATTTATTACAGGCGTAGTTTTGAATAAACATAATCAAGTTCCAATCTCTTATGAGCCTAAAGAAATTGAATTTATTATTGATGACGAGCCTTGTATCACATCAAATCAATTAATTTTTTTTAAATGGATTTCGGAATATTATATGACTTCAATTGGTCAAGTTATAAAAATAGCTTTGCCAAAGTTATTATTGCTAAAAAGTGAAAGTGAAATATTATTATTAAAAAATGATATTTCAGAGTTTAATATTAGTAATGATTCAATGCTTCTTTTTAATTTATTAATGGTTAGTAAAAAGTTGACCTATAAGGATTTAATATTAAAATTCGAAAAATCTAAATTAAATAAAGTATTAAATGAATTACTGACATATTCAATAATTACATTAAAGGAAGAAGTTTATGATTATTTTAAACCTAAATTAATTAATTCCATTTCTATTAATGAAAGTATCGATTTGGAATCTTTAAAAAATAAATTAATTGGTAAAAGATCTCAACTTATTGTAGCCAAGGACTTGATTTTAAATAAAAATAAATTAAAATTTACTTATAATGAATTGATTAAAAAGTATGGTGTTTCAAGAGAAACTATTAATAATTTAATTAAAGCTAAAATTTTAATTAAATCTTCCCAAATAATTAATAGAACTCAATTTGAAATTGAAGAATTAGTTAAGCCTAAGAAATTAAGTGATCATCAAAATAATGCTCTTCTTGAAATAGAATCAAGTTTTATAGATAAAAATGTTTCTCTTTTGCACGGAGTTACATCTTCAGGTAAAACTGAGATATATGTTAATTTGATTGAAAAAGAACTGTCAAAAAATAATCAAGTATTATATTTGGTTCCTGAAATTGCACTTACAACTCAGTTGATAGTTCGATTAAAAAAATATTTTGGCGAAAAATTATTAGTATACCATTCTAAATATTCTTTAGATCAAAGAACTGAAATATGGAAAATTGTTTTAAAAAATCCTGGTAAAATAATTTTAGGAGCTAGATCATCAATTTTTCTACCTTACAACCAATTAAGTCTTGTTATAGTTGATGAAGAGCATGAAAATGCCTTTAAGCAATTTAATCCAGCCCCTAGGTACAATGCCAGAGATTGTGCAATATATTTAGGAATGATTTATAATGCAAAAACATTATTAGGGTCTGCAACTCCAAGCATTGAGTCATATTATAATGCCATATCAAATAAATATGGTTTAATTAAATTAAACAAAAGGTACAAAGGCATTGAGTTACCAGAAATTTTTTTAAAAGATTTAAAAGAATCTACTGTCAAAAGTAAGATGATCGGAAGTTTCTCTGAAAATTTATTAGTAAACATTAAATCTACACTCGAAAATAAAAAACAAGTTATTATTTTTCAAAATCGAAGAGGGTATTCTCCTTATCAAGAATGTGAATCATGTGGTTATGTTTTTGAATGTAAAAATTGTGATGTAGCATTAACCTATCACAGAGTTTCAGATGAATTAAAGTGTCATCATTGTGGTTACTGTGTTAGTAATGAGAATAAATGTAATAAATGCTCATCTAATTCATTAGTTAAAAAAGGTTTAGGTACTCAAAAAATAGTTGAAGAGTTGAGAGAGTATTTTCCTGATTACAGAGTAGAAAGAATGGATCAAGATTCAACAAAAAATAAAAACTCATTTTTTAAATTAATTAATGATTTTGAAGAAAATAAATTTCAAATACTTGTTGGTACTCAAATGCTTAGTAAAGGTTTGGATTTTAAAAATGTAGAATTAGTTGGGGTAATCAACGCTGATAATTTAATTTATTTCCCAGATTTTCGTTCTCAGGAAAAATGTTTTCAGTTAATTCAACAGGTTGCAGGAAGATCAGGTAGAGATAAATCTCAAGGAAAGGTAATAGTTCAGACTTTTAACCCTAAGCACAGTATCATGATGAAAATCAAGAAAAATGATTATTTGGGCATGTTTAATGAACAATTGAAAGAAAGGCACATGTTTGATTATCCTCCGTACACAAGGATTATTAAAGTTATTTTAAAAAACAAGAATAAAGAAACTTTAAAAGCTGGTGCGGTTTGGTTTTTCAGAAGTCTTAAAACTAGATTTGAAAATAAAGTGTATGGACCTGAGTTTCCTTTGATCCCAAGGATTCAAAATAGATACATTAATGTAATTCAAATTAAAATTCCAATCAATGAAAATTTATTAAAAAGTAAAAAAATAATTCTAAAAATAGTCTCTAGTTTTGAATCCATTTCAAAATTTAGAAGCATTCAGATTTCTATAGATGTTGATCCTTACAATTAAATGCGATTAGAATTTTGTTAGTGTACATTAAAAATGTATTTTTGCGACCAATTTTTAATAAAAAATATGAATCATTACGAGGCTGTTTTCATTTTAAATCCCGTTTTATCTGAAGATCAGGTAAAGGAGACAGTGAAAAAATTTGAAAACTTTTTAATTAGCGAAGGATCAGAAATTATCTCAGTTGAGCACTGGGGGCTAAAAAAATTAGCTTATTCTATCCAAAACAAACAAAGTGGATTTTATAATCTTATAGATTTTAAAGCTGCTAACACCACAGTTGAATCATTTGAAACTGAGTTAAAAAGAGATGAAAGAATTATGCGTTATTTAAATGTCAAATTAGACAAATATGCTGATGCTTGGTCTGTTAAAAGAAGAGAACGTAACACTAAAAAAGCTTAATTATGTCAACATTAGAACAAGCAGGTAAGGCAAATCAAGGAGAAATTAGATATCTTACTCCTTTAGATATTGCAACTAAAAACAGCAAAAAATATTGTATGTTTAAAAGATCTGGTATCAAGTATGTTGATTACAAAGATCCAGATTTTCTTTTAAGATTTATTAACGAACAAGGTAAGATTTTGCCAAGAAGATTAACAGGAACATCTTTAAAATACCAAAGAAAAGTATCAGTAGCTGTTAAAAGAGCAAGACATTTGGGACTTTTACCTTATCAAGCAGACATGTTAAAATAATATTATGGAATTAATTTTAAAAAATGACGTACCTAATTTAGGTTTTAAGGATGATTTAGTTTCTGTCAAAAACGGTTATGGAAGAAATTATTTAATTCCACAAGGTTTAGCTATACTAGCTACAACTTCTTCTAAAAAGGTTTTAGCTGAAAATATTAAACAAAGAGAGTTTAAAGAAAAAAAGGACATTGATGAAGCTAATAAGCTAGTTAAAAAACTTGCTAAGTTAGAATTAAAAATTGGAGCTAAATCTGGAACAGGGGGTAAATTGTTTGGATCTATTTCTAGTTCTGATTTAAATAGTGAATTGTCTAATCTTGGATTTGATTTTGATAAAAAAATTATCAAAATTATGGGAGGTTCTGTTAAACGTCTTGGAACTTATGTAGCTTCTTTAAGACTACACAGAAATGTTATTCATGAATTATCTTTTGAAGTTATTAAGGCTGTTGATTAAACTTATTTAATAATATTTTTAAATCTGATTCTATTTTCTTAAAAAAATCAGATATTTGTTTTATTATTAATTATACGTAATGTCCAACTCACCTTCTAATCCAAAAGGAACTAGAGATTTTCTTCCCTCTGAACTTTCTAAAAGAAATCATATTATTGATATTCTTAGAAAAAACTTTAAAAACTTTGGTTTTTTAGAAATAGAGACTCCAGCTTTGGAAAAAAATAGTACTCTTTTAGGAAAGTATGGAAATGAGGGTGATAGATTGGTGTTTAAGATCCTTAATTCTGGTGAAAAAGTAAAAAAGGCAGATGTTGACTCATTAAAATCTAATAATCTCAATTCTTTTACTAAATCAATCTCTGAAAAAGGTCTTAGATATGATTTAACTGTCCCTTTAGCCAGATTCGTTGCACAACATCAAAATGATTTAATTTTTCCTTTTAAACGCTTTCAAATTCAAACTGTTTGGAGAGCTGATCGTCCACAACACGGAAGATTTCAAGAATTCACTCAGTGTGATGCTGATGTTGTTGGGAACAATTCTATAGTTCAAGAAATTGAGTTAATTAAATTGTATGACAAGGTTTTTAGTGATTTAGGGTTTGATGATTTAGTTTTTAAAATTAATCATAGGCTTATTTTAAGAGGAATTGCAGAACATATTGGATTAGGAATTAATTTAAATGAATTTATTTCAATAATCGACAAGTTAGATAAGATAGGGCTAGAAAGCGTCATAAAGGAAATTAATGATACGTTTTCTAACGTTTCAATTTCTAAACTTGAAAGTTTATTAAAAGACAAATCTCTGAGTTTTAACAAAATTTCTTCAATACTCAATGATTCACCACTAGCACAGAAAGGTTTAAATGATTTGAACAGTATTTTTGATTTTATCTCAAATAGTTCGATAAAAAATGAAATTAGATTTGATTTAACACTTGCAAGAGGACTTAATTATTACACTGGAACAATTATCGAAGTTTCTTCAAAATCCAATTCTAAATTAGGTTCTTTGGGTGGAGGAGGAAGATATGATGATTTGACTTCACTGTTTAATATGAAAAATACTAGCGGAGTTGGTATATCTTTCGGGTTAGATAGAATTTCTATTTTAATGGAAGAAAGAAATCTATTTCCGGATTATCTTAAAAATAGTTTTGATGTGATTATAATAAATTTCGGAATTAAATACTTAAAAGAAATTTACACATTGATTGATAGTATTAGAAATCAAAATAAAAAAGTGTTAATCTATCCTGATAAAGTTAAGCTTAATAAGCAATTTTCTTATGCAAATAAACACAATGCTTCGTATGCAATTGTCTTTGGAGAAAATGAACACAATAATAAAGAAATTATTGTAAAAAATATGATTGAAGGGACTCAATCGTCTCATGATTTTAGCGAAATCGATTCAATTATATTTTAGTTAAATCTTTATTTTAATCTAACTTTCAATTTAAATTTTTTTGAATGAAAAACATTGCTGTTATTGGAGGTGGTGCCGCAGGATTTTTTGCTGCGATTTCTGTTAAAACTCATTATTCAAACTACAATGTAGTTGTATTTGAAAAAAGTTCTAAATTTCTTTCGAAAGTAAAGATCTCAGGTGGAGGTCGATGTAATGTCACTAATTCAACTAATGATGTTCGAATATTGTGTGATGCATATCCAAGAGGTGGAAAAAAACTAAAAAATATATTTCACCAATTTGGAACTCAAGATACTAGAGATTGGTTTGAAAAAAGAGGTGTGCTGTTGAAGGTTGAACCGGATGGAAGAGTTTTTCCGGTCTCTAATAATTCACAATCTGTAATAGATTGTTTGGTTAATGAATTTGAAATACATAATATTTTAATAAAATTTTTGAAATCTGTAAAAAGTTTATCAAAAGTAAAATCTAAATGGATTATTAATTTTAATGATAGTAGTTACTCTAATTCATTCGATAGTGTTATTATAGCTTCAGGTGGAAATTCTAAATTGAAAGGATTTGATTGGTTGAAAAATATCGGTCATAAAATAATTAATCCAATCCCCTCTCTTTTTACATTTAATATGCCAAACGAATCAATTATTAGTTTGTCTGGTATAGCTCTTAAAAATGTAAGAATAAAAATTTTAGATACTAAGATTGAATTAACAGGTCCAATATTAATAACACATTGGGGAATGAGTGGTCCAGTAATTTTAAAAGCATCATCTATTGGAGCCAGAGATTTATTTGAAAAAGACTATTCTTTTGAATTACAGATTAATTGGTTGATTGATAGTAATACACAAGTTCTGTATAAAAAATTAGAAAATTATTCTATACTTTTTTCAAATAAATTATTATCAAAACAAAATCCTTTTAATTTACCTGGCCGCCTTTGGCTATTTCTATTAGTAAAATTTAATTTAGATAAAGACAAAAAATGGGGAGAACTAGGTAAAAAAAATATGAGGAATTTTATTGAGTTTTTAACAAAAGATTTTTATTCTGTAACTGGGAAAACAACTTTTAAAGAAGAATTTGTTACTTGTGGAGGAATTTCGTTAGAAAATATTAATATTAAAACTATGGAAAGTAAAATTGTAAATGATCTTTATTTTGCGGGTGAGGTACTTGATATTGACGGAATAACAGGAGGATACAATTTTCAATCTGCTTGGACCACAGGATTTATAGCAGGTAAATTAGGTGAATAATTTTTTAGTAGCGAGAGGGAGATTTGAACTCCCGACCTCCGGGTTATGAATCCGACGCTCTAACCAACTGAGCTATCTCGCCATTATAAAATGCGCGTAAATATATAAACAAATTATATAGGGGCAAACTAAGAATAAAAAATATTT
>JABJFE010000084.1 GCA_018662905.1 Flavobacteriaceae bacterium | reverse complement strand
CCCTTTAAATCATTTTTATTTTTAACATTATTTATTGCATTGACTTCTGCGTGATTTTCTCCATAATTGGACGTAGTCCCCTCGGAAATAATTATATTATCTTTTACAATTATAGATCCTACAGACGGATTAGGATAATATTTTGATTCATTATTTCTTGCAAGATAGATACATCTTAACATGTACTTCTCATGTTTTTCAAGTGTCTTCATAATCAAATTAAAGATTTTTGCTAAAGTATATATGACGTATATTCACAACACAAAAATACTTTTAAAATATGAAATTGAAAGATGATTTTTTTATAAGGAAAATTAAGGAGAAAGATAATCAAGAATTACACAACGTTTTATCTAGTGTTATGCGAGAATTTGATGTTCCAGAGAGAGGAACTGCATTGGCAGATCCAGAGTTAAAAAAGATGTTTCAAGCCTACGATAATCATAAAAGTTCATATTTTGTAATATTACAAAACAATTCTTTGTTTGGAGGGGCAGGAATTTCAAAACTCAAGAATTCCAATGATAATATTTGTGAACTTCAGAAAATGTATTTTTCAATTGAGGCAAGAGGAAAAGGTTTTGGAAGTTTAATGATTGATTTGTGTTTAAAAAGTGCAATTCAACACGGATTTGAAAAATGTTATATTGAAACAATGAATAATATGAACAAGGCCCAAAAATTATATCTAAAAAAAGGGTTTAGATATTTAGATAGCCCATTAGGAAATACAGGTCATTGTTCATGTCCTGTATGGATGATAAAAGATTTGTAATGACATTGTTAGACTTTAATAATTTATTTAAAAGTAAATTAAGTTCAAAAATTGAAACTAATGAACTTGATGAGTTTTTTTTCTGGTTAATTGAGCATTACTGTAATTTTAGTAGAATGAATTATATTTTGAATTCAAATTTTAATATTTCTAAAGTTCAAGAGGAAAAACTTATAAATTCAATTGATTTGTTAATGAATGATATGCCAATTCAATACGTAATTGGAGAAACTAATTTCATGGATTTAGTTTTTAAATTAAATAATAATGTACTAATTCCAAGACCTGAAACAGAAGAGTTGGTTAATTGGATTATTAATGATAAACATGTAAATAAAAATATATTAGATATTGGAACGGGAAGTGGATGTATTGCTATTAGTTTGTCGAAAAACCTAAATAATTGTAATGTATTGGGTTGGGACATTAATGAAGATGTTATAAAAATTGCAAATCAAAATGCAATTATAAATAATGTCAAAGCATCTTTCGAAATTTCTGATATAACTAAACCCAAATTTTTAAATGAGAAGTTTGATGTGTTGGTTTCAAATCCACCATATATAACAAATAATGAAAAAAAATTAACACCTAATAATGTAAAATCATTTGAGCCACACAGTGCTCTTTTTGTTGAAGATGACGATCCATTGTTTTTTTATAAAAAAATATTGGAATTTGCAATTTTTAATTTAAAATCAAATGGTTTTTTATATCTTGAAATAAATGAAAATTTTTCTGAAGAAGTTTTAAAACTTTTAAAAGATAACGGATTTTATGATATTCAACTTAAAAAGGATTTTAGACTAAAAAACAGAATGGTTAAGGGAATTAAGAAATGAGTTCAAATCAAAAAATATTAAAAAATTTAAGAGATGAAATACACATGCATACTCACCTTTATTATGTAAAAGATGCTCCAATAATAAGTGACTATGAATTTGATTTAATGTTAAAAAAATTAACTGATCTTGAATTAAAATTTCCACAATTTTTTGATATTAATTCCCCTTCTCAAAGAGTAGGTGGAAAGGTTTCTAAAAAATTTAATAATATCAAGCATGATTATCCAATGTATTCCTTAGATAATTCTTATTCTAAAAATGATTTAGATAGTTTTTATTCTAGAATATTAAAGAAAATTCCAGATGATGATTTAAATTTTTTGTGTGAACTTAAGTTTGATGGCGTTTCAATAAATCTAACTTATCAAAATGGTGTTTTAGTTAGAGCAGTAACTAGGGGAGATGGTGTTCAAGGTGATGATGTGACTGAGAATGTTAAAACTATTAAAACAATTCCGTTAAAGCTAAATGGTGATTACCCTCAAAAATTTCAAATTAGAGGAGAAATATTTATTGAACTTAATGACTTTAATAAAATGAATATTGATAGAACTAATAATGGTTTAGAACCTTATATGAATCCTAGAAATACTGCTTCAGGAAGTTTAAAGTTGCAAGACAGTGCTGAAGTAGCTAGAAGACCATTGAAATGTTTTTTATATCAAGTAGTTTCGGAACACGATGAATCTAAAACTCAATATGAAAATTTGATTTCAGCCTCAAAATGGGGTTTTAATATTTCTGATTCATATAGGCTTTGTAATTCGATTGATGAGGTTTTTGATTTTATTAATGATTGGGATCAAAAAAGAAATAATTTAGATTTCGAAATTGATGGAATAGTTATTAAAGTCAATCAAATCGATTATCAAAAAACATTGGGATTCACTTCAAAGTATCCAAGGTGGTCAATAGCATATAAATTTAAAACACTTCAAGTATCAACTGTGTTATTATCTGTAAGTTATCAAGTCGGAAGAACAGGTGCTATAACGCCTGTTGCAAATTTAAATCCGGTTCTTTTAGGGGGAACAATAGTAAAGAGAGCATCTCTTCATAATGAGGATCAAATAAATAAACTTGATTTACATATAAATGATCATGTTTTAATTGAAAAAGGAGGAGAGATTATTCCGAAAATTGTTGATGTTCAATTTGATAAAAGAAATCTTGATTCAAATCGAATTTCATTTATAAATAAATGTCCTTCTTGTCAAGCTGATTTATCTAAAAACGAATCAGAATCACATCATTATTGTTTAAATTTTAATTCATGTCCTCCTCAGATTACTGGAAGAATACAGCATTTTATTTCTAGAAAAGCAATGGATATTAACGGAATAGGTAATGAGACTATTCTGTTAATGTTTCAAAATAAATTAATAACAAATTATGCTGATTTATATACTTTAAAAAAAGAGGATTTACTAAGTTTAGATAGAATGGCTGAAAAATCAGTAGAGAATGTCTTTAATGGGCTAAATGAATCCAAAAAAATTCCTTTTGAAAGAGTTTTATTTGCTTTAGGTATTAGATATGTTGGTCAAACTGTATCTAAAAATCTTGCAAAAAAATTTAAATCTATTGATAATTTAATTTCTCAAACATATGATGAATTACTTTTGGTTGATGAAATCGGAGAAAGAATTTCAAAAAGTGTAGTTGATTTTTTTAAGTGTGAAAAAAATATTATTAATATTGAAAAACTTAAAACAGCCGGATTGCAGTTTCATTCCGAAATTAAAACCAATGTCACTAATGTTTTCAATAATAAAACTTTTGTAGTTTCTGGAGTTTTTGAAGGTTATTCAAGAGATCAGTTGAAAAATTTAATTGAAATAAACGGTGGAAAAAATCTTAGTTCTGTTAGTTCCAAAACAAATTATTTATTAGCTGGTGATAAAATGGGTCCAAGTAAATTAAAAAAAGCTAAAGATCTTGGGGTTGACATAATTTCGGAAAAGGATTTCAATAAACTTCTAATGTTTAAACCTTGATGTTTTCAGATTTTTGTATACCTGGATCATTTGAAAAATAGAAATCAATTTTTCCTAGATTTATTCCAAAACATCCAACTTGGTTGACCAAAACATTTTTATTATCCAAATTTTTTATTTCAATCGGTTTTTCTAAAAACGTGTGTGTGTGTCCTCCAATGATTAAATCGATATTTCTAGTTTTTTTAGCTAATATTAAGTCACACATTAAATTTTTATCTTTTGAATATGAAAAACCTAAATGTGAAAGGCATATAATTAAATCACAATTTTGATTAAATTTTAATTCATTAGTAATGTCTTTTGAAATTTCAATAGGATCTAAATACTTTACTCCGTTGTATAGGTTCTTTTCAACTAATCCATTTAATTCTATACCCAGTCCAAAAACTCCAATTTTTATACCATCAACATTGAAAACTTGATATTTTTTAATTTTATTTTCAAGTGGAGTGTTCTTAAAAGTATAATTTGAATTTAAAAATGAAAAATTAGCATGTTTTAATGATTTGGACAGCTTTTCTATTCCATTGTCAAATTCATGATTTCCTAAGGTAGATGCATTGTAACCCATTTTACTCATTAATTTTAATTCAATTTCGCCTTCAAAGAAATTAAAATAAGGAGTGCCTTGAAAAACATCACCTGCATCAAGAACTAGAGTATTAGCATTTTCTTTTTTTATAGAATTTATAAGATTTGATCTTGCAATAACTCCTCCACCATTTGGATTTACTGGGTCATTGCCTGGAAATGGATCAATATGGCTGTGAACATCATTAGTATGTAATATTGTTATTTTTTTTAAATCACTAACTGATTTAATATTAAAGCCTGTGAAGGGTATTGCTAGTCCAAATATTGTAGAGGATTTTACATGTTTTAAAAAGTGTCTTCTCTTCATTTTGATCTAAAAATTCTGTTATCTAATTTACTTTCAACTAATTTCTTATTTGTCATTGATTTGATCAATAGCTCTCTTAGATTTAAATTAAGATTGTACAATTCTAAGGGATCTTTAAAAAAATTCATTTTATCTCCACCCTCTTGTAAGAAGTTTGATGTTAACACATAATAGTCTTTATCACTTTCAAATTTTTCTTTATTAATAAGAATGTTTTTAACTTTTTTATTAAAAAATTCTATTTCTATTTTAGAACTGGGGTGTGCAAGGTTTTCAATATTAAAATAATTTATTAAATCAAGAACTTTTCCACCATTAATCTTAACTACTGTTGCTAAATTCTTCCATGGCATTATAGTGAATAAATCATGTTGAGTTATATCTCCTTTGTTTAAAGTTCCTCGAACTCCCCCATAATTAAATAATGCAAAATCTATATTTTTTGATGTAATTTCTTTGAATTTAGGATTGCATTCTTCATAAAGAATATCAGCAATTAAATTACCAAGTGTAGATTCTAATTTACCATCACGAATACTATATGATTCCTTACTAGTTCCAATAACTTTTTCTAATTTTTTTATTTTATTCCTAAAAGGTTTTATAATTAATTCTATTTCTAAATCTAAAATCGAATCTTTGATTTTTATATTGTCCTCATAAGAAATATTAGAAATATTATAGCTTGTATTTGTACAAGAAAAGCTTAATAAAGTTATAATTAAAACAATTAGTTTCAATTTCATTTTTTTTTTATAAAAAATAGCAATCAATTCTTAAATATGTAATTTAGCAGAAGTTTAAAGATATGATATTTAAATCACTACATGAAAATCTTGTTAAAAAAAAGATAAATAAGTCACTAGAACTTTTAAATAATCAGGTTAGAATAAAACCAAATCCAATTAAAACAATAGGATGTATAATTGATCCTATGTTCCCTGTTGAGGTTAATAACTTTATAAAGTTAGTTTATAAGATAGGTTTGAAAGAAAAAGATTTAAAACTTATTACTTTTCAAGAAAATGATAATGGATTCAATATTTTTTCAAATATGAATATTACTCCCAAATCAATTTCATATACTGGAAATTTAGTAGGAAAAGATTCTTTAGAGTTTATTTCATATGATTATGATCTATTAATTAATTTCTTTAAATCAGGTGATGTTTTAACTTTATTGTCTTCAAAAGTTAACGCTAGGTTTAGAGTAGGTTTTAATTCTGTTGATTCCAGATTGAATGATTTAATTTTTTCAAATAAAATGAAAAAATTTAAAGAATTTGATTCTGAATTAATTAAATATTTAAAATTAATTAGATAATGAGTTTAATAAAAAAACTTAAAGGTACGGGAGTCGCTGTTGTGACGCCTTTTAAAAATGATTTTTCTATAGATTTTAATGCTATTAAAAAACTCGTTGATTTTCTGATAAACAATGGAATAAAATATATTGTTGTACAAGGAACAACGGGTGAGAGTTCCACAATGTCTGATGATGAAAAAATAATTTCTCGTGAAGCCTTTGTAAAGGCCAATAATAATCGTATTCCGTTAGTTCTAGGGTTTGGTTCAAATGATACAAACTATCTTTTAAATGATTTAAATAAAACTGATTTTACTGGTTATTCTGCTATTCTTTCTGTCACTCCCTATTATAATAAACCCACTATGAATGGCTTATTTAATCATTTTTCTTTATTAGCTAAATCGTCTACATTGCCGATAATTTTATATAATGTTCCATCTAGAACAGGTTGTAATATGCTTCCTGATATAACAATTAAGTTAGCTAATGAGTTTGAAAATATTATAGGCATCAAAGAAGCATCTGGTGACTTAGATCAAGTAAAAGAATTAATTACAAATAGCCCAAATGATTTTTTAATTATATCTGGAGATGATAATACTGCTTATCAGAGTGTTTTAATGGGTGGTGATGGTGTAATTTCCGTAGCAGCGGGTTGTATTCCTAATGAGTTTTCAGAGATAATTCGTATGTCTTTTGAAAACAATGTATCAGAATGCAAATCAAAATTTAAAATTATAAAGCCATTACTAGATTTCTTATTTGAAGAAGGTAATCCATCGGGAGTTAAAGCTGCTTTATCATTTTTAAATTTATGTCAAAATAATTTGAGACTTCCATTGATTCCAGTGTCAAATCAATTAAAAACTAAGATTCAAAATTCAATTACCAAAATAAAAAAAGATTATTAAATCGTTTAGAAAAAAATACTAAATTTACCAGATGATTTTAAAGAATAAACTACCAATTATTTTTTGTTTAATATTCCTGACTTCCTGTAATGAGTTTCAGAGAATTTTAAAAAGTGAAGATATTAAATTAAAATATGAAGTTGCCGAAAAATATTACGAGAATCAAGAATTTAGAAGAGCTTCTAGACTATTTGAACAAATACAATCACAATATAGAGGAAAGCCTCAAGCTGAACGAGTTACTTTTTTCTATGCAAATTCACTCCTAAACACAAAAAAGTATATTGATGCTGGTTATCAGTTTGAAAGTTTTATAAAAGCATATCCATTGAGTCAAAAAGTTGATGAGGCAGCTTATTTAGGCGCTTATTCTTATTACAAAACTTCACCTGTTTTTAGCTTAGATCAAAAAGAAACACTAACTGCAATTGATAAACTTCAAGAGTTTATAAACACTTATCCAAATTCTGAAAAAATGTCTGACGCAAATGATTTAGTTCAGGAGTTAAGAATTAAGCTTGAATATAAAGCCTTTGAAATTGCTAAACAATTTAATACAATAAGAGATTATAAATCTGCTATAATTGTTTTGGATGATTTTATTTCTGATTATCCAGGGACACCATACAGAGAAGACGCACTATTTTATTTATTAGATTCCTCTTATGAATTAGCTGTAAATAGTATTTATTCAAAGAAATTTGAAAGACTAGAACAAGCTAAAAAAATACATATGGAATTAATGGATACTTATCCAGAGACAAAATATATTGATCAATCAAATAAAATGATTTCGTCAATAGACGAAGAAATTACTACATTTGCAAAAAACATTACAGTACAGTAAAATAAAAAATATGGATTTTAAAAAAACTGATGCACCACTAGAAACAATCACTTACGACAGAAATGTTGTTGATGCCCAAACTGATAATATATACGAAGCTATATCTATTATTTCTAAAAGAACTATTCAAATAAATGAATCTATTAAAAAAGAATTATTAGACAAATTAGAAGAGTTTGCTAGTCCAACTGAAAGTTTGGATGAGATTTTTGAGAATAAAGAGCAAATTGAGGTTTCGAAATTTTATGAAAAACTTCCAAAAGCTCATGCAATGGCTGTTGAAAATTGGTTAAATGAAAAAATTTATTACAGAAATACTGAAATTAAAGAATAGAAATGTCTATTCTAAGTGGTAAAAACATCTTACTTGGAATATCAGGAGGTATTGCTGCTTATAAATCAACTTATATAGTCAGGCTTTTTAAAAAACAAGGGGCTAATGTTCAGGTTTTGATGACACCAAGCTCAAAAGAATTTGTAACTCCTCTTTCTCTTTCAACGTTATCAAATAACCCCGTTCTTTCAGATTTTTTTGATAAAAAGGATAAAAATAAACTTTGGAATAATCATGTTGAATTAGCATTGTGGGCTGATATTTTTTTAATCGCTCCAGCCACATCAAATACTATATCTAAAATGGCTTCAGCAAGGGCTGATAATCTGTTGCTTGCTACATATTTATCTTCGAAATGTCCAGTATATTTTGCGCCAGCTATGGATTTGGATATGTATAAAAATTCTGCAAATCAAGAAAATATTAAAAAGTTAATTAGTCATGGAAAAATTCATATCCCAGTAAACTCAGGTTTTTTAGCAAGTGGTCTTGAGGGTGAAGGTCGGATGAAAGAACCTGAAGAGATTATAGATTTTATAATAAATAACATTAAACAAGATTTAAAATTATATAATAAAAAAGTATTAATTACTGCTGGCCCTACTTATGAACCTATTGACGCAGTTAGATTTGTTGGAAATTTTTCATCTGGAAAAATGGGTTTTTCTTTAGCTAAAACTGCTGCTAGTTTAGGTGCTGAAGTTACTCTAATTACTGGCCCTACAAGTTTAAATTTAGTTGATGATAATGTTGTGGTAGTGAATGTTGTAACCGCTGATCAAATGTTTGTTGAAGTTAAAAAATATTTCAGATCCTCTGATATTTCTATTCTTTCTGCTGCTGTTTCAGATTTTAAACCTAAAAATAGATCTGATAAAAAAATAAAAAAGCAAAATAACAATACATTATCCATAGATTTAATTCAAAATATTGATATTCTGAAATATTTGGGTGATAATAAATCTGAAAAACAAATTCTTGTTGGATTTGCTCTTGAAACAGATAATGAAAATCAAAATGCGTTATTAAAAATTAAAAATAAAAATTTAGATGCAATTGTTTTAAACTCTCTTAACGATAAGGGCGCAGGTTTTGGACATGATACAAATAAAGTTTCTATTATAAATAAAAATGGATTATTTAAAAAATTTAAATTAAAATCTAAAAGTGATGTGTCAATTGATATATTTAATGAATTAATTAATGATTTTCATGAAAAATATTAGTCTGATTTTAATCACTATTTTATCTTTTAATTTTTCATTTTCTCAAGAAATTAACGGTAATATTATAATAAACTCTGAATCAGTAAATCAAACTAATAATTCTGTATTTATAAATTTAGAAAATTCTATTTCTAATTTTATTAATAATTCTGTCTGGTCAAATGAAAATTATTCTGAACTCGAAAAAATCAATTTAAATATTCTTTTTTCTATAATAAGTTATTCAAATAATAACTATGTTGTAAATATAGAATTTCAAGCATCTAGACCTGTTTTAAATTCTTCATATTCAACACCTGTTTTTACTTTTTTAGAAAAAAATTTTCAATTCGAACATATCGAATTTGAGCCAATTATTTATAAGGATAATCAATTTGAATCAAAATTATCTTCATTATTGGCTTTTTATACGAATATTATTATCGGATTGGATCATAATTCTTACATTTTAAATTCAGGAAATAATTTTTATAATGTTTCGAAAAATATTTTAAATTATACTAATCAAAATAATATTCCAGGATGGAATTCCTCTTATAACGGAGGTAAATTAAATAAGTTTTGGCTAATTGAATCTTTAACATCTAAAGATTCAACAGAATTTTCAGACTTTGTATATAATTATCATGTTAACGGATTAGATTTGATGTATGAAGATATTTTATCAGCTAAAAAAAATATTGCGTCTTCGATTTCTACTTTAAAACCTTTAAAGAGAAGAAACCCTAATTCAATACTTGTTAAAATAATTTTTGATTCCAAATCAGATGAAATTAATGATATTTTTTCTGGAGGATCTTTTTTTGATGTTTCATCTGTTGTTTCTGATTTAAATTATCTCTCCCCATTCTTTTCAAATAAATGGAATAGTATTAGATAATTTTATTACTTTAATTGTCTAAATTCTATTTGTGCTAACAAAAATATTAATAAAAAACTTTACTTTAATTGATAAAGTTGAAATAGACTTTCTTTCTGGTTTTACAACCGTTACGGGGGATACGGGATCAGGTAAATCTATTTTGTTAAATGCTTTGTCTTTAATTATTGGTAAAAGAGCTGGTAAAAATTTATTAAAAAATTCTGAGTTGAAATGTGTTTTAGAAGCTGAATTTAATTTATCCAACTTTAATATTAGAAGTTTATTTATCAATAACAATATTGATTATTTTGATCAAACAATTTTAAGAAGAGAAATTCATCCAAATGGGAAGTCAAGATCTTTTATTAATGATTGTCCGGTAAATTTAGATTTTTTAAAAACTATTGGTGAAAAGCTTATTGATATTCATACTCAACATCAAACATTAGCAAGCTCTAATAACTCGTTTTTCTATTCATTAATTGATAATTTAGCTGAGCAAGAGCATATAGTAAAAAACTTCTATGAAACTTTAATAAGCTTTAAAGAGTTAAAGATTGAATTAGATAAGTTGAGTCGACTTAATATAAGTTTACAAAATGATAACGATTATTTGTTTTATTTATATAATGAACTAAATGATGTTAGCTTAGTTGTAGATGAACAGGAAATAATTGAAAATAAATTAAAGTTATTCAAAAACTCTGAAGAACTTAAGTCATCCTTTTCTTTAATTGATCAAATTCTTTATAGTTCTGATGATAGCATTGAAAATAAAATATATTCGTTAAATTCTATTTTAAATAATATTTCAAAAATTTCTAATAATTTTTCATTAATAAAAGATAGACTAGATAGTCTTTTAATTGAGTTAAATGATATTAAAACAGAATTAAATAATCCATCATTTGATTTTAATAATGATTTTTCTGAAATTGAAAAAATAGAATCAAGACTTAATCTTATTTATAATTTGCAAAAAAAACATTCTGTAAATTCTATAAGTGATTTGTTGTCGAAACAACGAGAGCTTAAAAGTAAATTAGATGAATCAGGTTCAGTTGAAATTAATATTGATGAATTACAAAAGACTATAAACAAGAAAAAAAATTATTTGCAAGAACTTTCTAAAAAAATATCAATATCTAGAAAAAAAATAATCCCTAAGCTAAAATCACAATTAGAATCTTTACTGCTTAATTTAGGAATGAAAAATGCTTCATTTGATTTTAAACTTTTTGAACTTGATGAGTTTAATAGATTTGGATCTGATCAAATTGAAGTTCTTTTTTCAGCAAATAAGGGAATAAAATATGCACCATTATTTAAAATTGCATCTGGTGGTGAATTATCTAGAATCTTATTATCAATTAAATCTATTCTTTCTAAGCATTTAAATCTTCCTACAATGATTTTTGATGAAATTGATTCTGGTGTCTCAGGAGAAATGTCAAATTCAATGGCTAATATGATGCTTGAAATGAGTTCTAAAATGCAAATTATCGCTATTACTCATCTTCCTCAGGTTGCAGCTAAAGGCAATCAGCAATTAAATGTTTACAAACAAAATAGTACAAGTTCTACAACAACAATGGTTAAGCAGCTTAATAAGCAAGAAAGAATTGATGAAATTTCAAAAATGCTAGCTGGTGACTTGATTTCAGAATCAGCAGTAACTCACGCTAAAGAGTTACTTAATTAATATTATATTTACACAAAATATTTATATGTCATATAATCTTTTAAAAGGTAAGAAAGGAATAATTTTTGGTGCTTTGGATGAAAATTCAATTGCTTGGAAAACTGCTGAAAGAGTGTTTGAAGAAGGTGGAGAATTTGTTTTAACTAACGCGCCCATAGCACTTAGAATGGGAAATGTCGATGAATTAGCTAAAAAGACAAATTCTAAACTAATTCCTGCTGATGCAACTAAAATTGATGATTTAGAAAATCTGATTAATGAAACTATGAAGATTTTTGGAGGCAAAATTGATTTTGTCCTTCATTCAATTGGAATGTCTGTTAATGTTAGAAAAGGAAAACATTACACTGATTTAAACCATGATTGGACAGGAAAAGGTTGGGATGTTTCTGCAGTTTCTTTTCACAAGTTATTACAGAGTTTATACAAACTTGATGCAATGAATGAATGGTCAAGTATAGTTGCTCTTTCATACATGGCTGCACAAAGAGTTTTTCCTAACTATAATGATATGGCAGACAATAAAGCATATTTGGAGTCTATTGCAAGAAGTTTTGGTTACTTTTTTGGAAAGGATAAGAAGGTAAGAGTCAATACAATTTCTCAATCACCTACGCCTACAACTGCAGGCAAAGGTGTTACTGGATTCGATGGATTTATTACTTATGCAGAAAAAATGTCTCCTTTAGGAAATGCTACTGCTTTAGATTGTGCAAATTATACAGTAACTCTTTTTTCTGATTTAACTAAAAGAGTTACTCTTCAAAATTTATATAATGATGGAGGTTTTTCTAATGTAGGAGTAAGTCAAGAAATTATAGATATCGTTTCTTCTACAAATAAAGGTTAAATCCTTTAAATAAAAATCTCAATTAATTTTGTAAAATACTTATGAAAATAATTGGTCTAACAGGTGGTATTGGTTCAGGAAAATCTACAATAGCAAAAGAATTCAAAAATAAATTTATTCCTGTCTACGATTCAGATACTAGAGCTAAAAAATTAATGAATAGTTCAGTAGAATTAAAATCAAAATTGATTGAAAGTTTTGGTCCATCTACTTATTATAATGGGTTAATAAATAAAAAATATATTTCAAATTTGATTTTTAATGATTCATCTGCACTAAAAAAAATTAATTCTATAGTTCATCCTGAAGTTTTTACTGATTTTAATCAATGGAAAAGTAGATTAGATAATGACTATATTATATATGAATCTGCCTTAATTTTTGAATCAGGGTCTTACAAATTAAACGATTATAATATTTTAGTTATCTCTGAAATTAATCAAAGAATCGAAAGAATTACAAAAAGAGATAATATTAAAAAAGATGATGTTTTACTAAAAATAAATAATCAATGGTCAGATCAAAAAAAAATACCATTAGCTGATTATGTTTTAGAAAACAGTTCATTTAATGAGAATTTAAAGAAAGTTACAGCATTGATAAATCATTTTAATTCTATTT
>JABJFE010000138.1 GCA_018662905.1 Flavobacteriaceae bacterium | reverse complement strand
TCCATATTATATATTAATTTTATTAAATTTTAATTTTGATCGCAAAAGTAGTCAAATAGAGTGAATTACAAAATTGATTTTTATTTATACATTACCTTCTTAATAGATTTGATAACATCATCACTATTGGGCAACCATTCTGCAAGTAAAACTGGCGAGTAAGGTGCAGGAGTGTCTGCAGTGTTTATTTTTTCAATTGGAGCATCCAAATAATCGAATATCTGATTTTGGACTTGATAAGTTATTTCGGTTGAAATGTTTCCAAAAGGCCATGATTCTTCTAAAATAACTAACCTGTTAGTTTTTTTGACTGATTCTATAATAGTATCCATGTCTAAAGGTCTTATAGTTCTAAGGTCAATTAATTCAACTGCAATTCCTTCTTCTTTTAATTTATCAACTGCAATTTGAGCTTGCTTTAATATTTTTCCAAATGAAACAAGAGTAACATCTTTTCCTGTAATTTTCACTTCAGCTTTTCCTATAGGAATCAGATATTCTTCTTCAGGAACTTCTCCTTTGTCTCCATACATTTGTTCTGACTCCATAAATATAACAGGGTCATTATCTCTAATTGCTGATTTCAATAATCCTTTGGCATCATATGGGTTAGATGGAACTATAACCTTTAATCCAGGACAATTTGCATACCAACTTTCAAATGCTTGAGAGTGAGTAGCAGCTAATTGGCCAGCAGAACCAGTAGGCCCCCTAAAAACAATAGGGCACGGAAACTGCCCACCTGACATTTGTCTAATTTTTGCAGCGTTATTAATGATTTGATCAATCCCAACAAGTGCAAAATTAAATGTCATAAATTCAATAATTGGTCTGTTTCCAGTCATAGTAGAACCAACTCCAATTCCAGCAAATCCAAGCTCAGAAATCGGGGTATCAATTACTCTTTTATCACCAAATTCATCAAGCATTCCTTTTGAAGCTTTGTAAGCTCCATTATATTCGGCCACTTCTTCTCCCATTAAAAAAATAGACTGATCTATTCTCATTTCCTCTGACATAGCTTCGCAAATTGCCTCTCTAAACTGAATAACTCTCATACTGAATTAAAATTTGGTGCAAAAATATTAAATATTTAAAGATTTTAATGTGTTTATTATTAAAATAAATACTATGCATGCATAGTATTTTTAGGAATTTTGTATATATTTGTTACAATATAAATTAAATATTATTTATGAAAATTTTAGTTTGCATTAGTCATGTACCAGATACAACTTCTAAAATAAATTTCACTGATGGAGATACTAAATTTGATACTCAAGGTGTTCAGTTTGTGATTAATCCAAATGATGAATTTGGATTAACTAGAGCTATGTGGTTAAAAGAAAAGCAAGGAGCGTCAATAGATGTAATAAATGTAGGGAATTCATCCTCTGAACCAACATTAAGAAAAGCGTTAGCAATAGGAGCTGATAAGGCAATTAGAATTGATGCAGATCCATTAGACGGATATTTTGTTGCCAAACAAATATCTGAATATGTGAAAACTAGTTCTTATGACTTAATTATAGCTGGCAGAGAATCAATAGATTACAATGGTGCTATGGTTCCAGGTCTTATCGCTGGATTCTTAAAAATAAATTATGTAACTAATTGTACGAAATTAGAAATAGATAACGAAAAAGTTGAGCTTGACAGAGAAATTGACGGAGGAAAAGAAACTTTAAATTGTACTCTTCCTCTAATTATTGGAGGTCAAAAAGGATTAGTTGAAGAAAGTGATTTAAGAATACCTAACATGAGAGGAATAATGCAAGCTAGACAAAAACCTTTGGAAGTTTTGGAAGCATTTGATTGCTCTTCAAATACAAAAACTATTAAATTTTATAAGCCAGAACCTAAACAAGCTGTTAAACTTGTTTCTGCTGATAATCTTGATGAATTAATTAATTTGCTTCATAATGAGGCTAAAGTTTTATAAATATGTCTGTACTTACTTATATTGAATCCTCAAATGGAAAAATAAAAAAAAATAGTTTTGAACTAGCTTCATATTCGTGTGAATTAGCAAAATTATTAAACACTGATGTTGTTGCTTTAACTATTAATTCAGAAGATGTAAATGAATTGAGTAATTATGGTATTACAAAAATAATTAAAGTAAATAATGATTCTTTAAACAAATTTAAAGCAAGCACTTTTGCAGATGTTATTTCAAAAGCAGTTAACCATACAAATTCAAACTACATTGTTTTAAGTAGTAGTTTAGATTCAAAATATTTAGCTCCACTATTGGCTGCTGGTATTAATGCTGCTTATGTTAATAATGTAATTGGACTTCCAAGTAGCTTAGCTCCTTTTACTATAAAGAGAACTGCGTTTACAAATAAAGCTTTTAGTGATTCGTCTATAAATTCAGACAAAACTATTATTGGCTTATCTAGTAATTCATTTGGTTTAATTGAAAATTCTGTTCAAAGTGAAATTGAAGAGTTAAATGTTGAAGTTGAAAATTCAGACCTAACTGTTAACTCATCTGAAAAAGTATCCGGACAAATTTCTATTGCTGATGCAGATATAGTTGTTTCAGCTGGAAGAGGAATGAAAGGCCCCGAGAATTGGAATTTAATCGAGGATTTGGCTGGAACACTTGGCGCTGCTACTGCATGCTCAAAACCAGTTTCTGATATGGGATGGAGACCACACAGTGAACACGTTGGTCAAACAGGAAAGCCTGTTGCTACGAATTTATACATAGCTATAGGGATTTCTGGTGCAATCCAACATTTAGCAGGAATTAATTCTTCTAAAATAAAAGTAGTTATCAATAACGATCCTGAAGCACCATTTTTTAAAGCTGCAGATTATGGAGTGATTGGAGATGCCTTTGATGTAGTCCCAAGGTTGAATGAAAAACTAAAAGAATTTAAAGCTCAAAACTCATAAATTTTTAATATTTTAGAAGTAATTATTTACCCTTCTAATTGAATGAGTTTAATTCGCCTAACAATAGACAGAATTTCATATAGCCAAAACACTAATGGAGCATATGCATTACTTTTATCTGAGAAGGATGGTGAAAGAAAGCTGCCTGTTGTTATTGGTGCTTTTGAAGCCCAATCAATAGCAGTAGCATTAGAAAAGGAAATTAAGCCCCCAAGACCTTTAACTCACGATCTATTCAAAAATTTTTCTGATTGTTTTGAAATTAAAATAAAACAAGTAATAATTCATAAAATTATTGATGGAGTTTTTTTTTCAAGCCTAATTTGTGTTAGAGATAAAATTGAAGAAATTATTGATTCTAGAACATCCGATGCTATTGCGTTAGCAATAAGATTCAATTCTCCAATATTTACTTATGAAAATGTTCTTGAAAAAGCAGGAATAATATTAAAACATGGAGGCGAAAAATTACAAAAAGAAAGTGATAAATCAACAACAGTTGATGTTAATAAAATGTCTATAAAGCAAATTAAAAACGCGATTGAAATAGCAGTTAAAAATGAAGATTATGAACTAGCTGCTGAACTGAGAGACAAACTAACCAAAAAAAATGAATAATTATTTATTTAATACCATAACTATTGAAGTTTTACAAAACGAAATAATTCTTAGTCAAGGGTTTTCTTTTGAAAGTATATTAAGAGGAATAATTGGAATGATTTTTTTAATTTTTGTTGCTTTTATATTTAGCAATAATCGAAAAGCAATTAACTGGAAATCTGCCATTGTTGGATTATCAGCTCAGCTAATATTAGCAATTCTTGTTCTTAAGGTTGAATTTGTTCAGAAAATATTTGAGTTTTTTGGAAAAATATTTGTCAAAACTTTAGATTTTACGATGGAAGGGAGCAAGTTCTTACTTGGTGATATGGTCAACGTAGAAACTTTTGGTTACGTGTTTTTATTTCAAGTACTTCCAACTATAATATTCTTTTCTGCACTTACCTCTGTCTTATTTTACCTTGGAATCATTCAAAAAGTTGTAAAAATATTAGCACTTAGCTTAAGTAAGCTTTTAAATATTTCAGGGGCTGAAAGCTTGAGTGTTGCAGGAAATATTTTCTTAGGTCAAACTGAAGCTCCTCTAATGATAAAAGCATATTTAGACAAAATGACTAAATCAGAAATTCTTTTAGTTATGATTGGAGGAATGGCTACAGTAGCAGGAGGTGTTTTAGCAGCATATATTGGGTTTTTAGGTGGAGAAGATGAAGTGTTAAAACTTTTTTATGCAAAACATCTACTAACAGCATCTGTAATGGCAGCACCCGGAGCAATAGTTATTTCTAAAATTTTATTTCCTCAAACTGATAAAATCAACAAAGATGTTTCAGTTTCACAAGATAAAATAGGATCAAACTTATTAGATGCGATAGCAAATGGAACCACTGAAGGCTTAAAATTAGCTGCTAATGTTGGTGCAATGCTGTTAGTATTTATTGCCTTTATAGCTATGATTAACTTTGGTTTCGAGAAAATAGGATCTATTTCTGGACTTAATTATTGGATTGGCGAAAACACAACTTATCAATTTCTTTCGATAGAATTTATTTTAGGGTACACTTTTTCACCAGTGATGTGGATAATTGGAGTTGCAAAAGAAGACATGGCTTTAATGGGCCAACTTTTAGGAATTAAACTTGCTGTAAGCGAATTTATAGGTTACATGCAATTAGCTGAATTAAAAGATATTTCAAACATAGTCCACTTACAATATGAAAAATCTATAATAATGGCTACCTACATGCTATGTGGGTTTGCCAATTTTGCATCTATTGGTATCCAAATTGGAGGAATTGGATCTTTAGCTCCTAGTCAAAGAACAAATTTATCAAAATTTGGAATGATTGCAGTACTTGGTGGAACTTTAGCATCATTACTATCTGCAACTATTGCAGGTATGATAATTGGTTAATATCATTTAATAAGTTAAAGAATATTTTTGTGTTCAGTTTTAGTTAATTTATATTTTTGATTATTATTTTTTTAAAATGAAACAATATTTAGATTTAGTTAAGCACGTCCTAGAAAACGGAAATGAAAAATCCGATAGAACAGGAACAGGAACAAAAAGTGTCTTTGGATATCAAATGCGATTTGACCTTTCAAAAGGTTTTCCAATGATTACAACCAAAAAAGTGCATTTAAAATCAATAGTTCATGAATTATTATGGTTTATAAAAGGAGAAACTAATATTGAATATTTAAAAAATAATGGTGTAAAAATTTGGGATGCATGGGCTGATGACAACGGTGATTTAGGCCCTGTTTATGGACATCAATGGAGAAATTGGAATAGCGATAATATTGATCAAATTTCAGATGTTATCAAAACATTGAAGGAAAATCCAGATAGTAGAAGAATGCTAGTAACAGCATGGAACCCAGGTGTACTACCGAACACAAATGAAAGCTTTGAGGATAATGTCAGAAATGGTAAAGCTGCATTACCACCTTGTCACGCTTTTTTTCAGTTTTACGTTCATGATAATAAACTGTCATGTCAGCTTTATCAAAGAAGTGCCGATATTTTTTTGGGAGTACCTTTTAACATAGCTTCTTACGCATTATTAACCGAAATGATTGCACACGTTTGTGGTTATAAAGCAGGTGACTTCATTCACACATTTGGGGATGCACACATATATAATAATCATGTTGAACAGCTAAATCTTCAACTTTCAAGAGAACCTAGAAATTTACCTGAATTAAAAATTTTAAAAAAAATCGAAAATATAAATGATTTTAAATTTGAAGATTTTGAAATTAGCAATTACGACCCGCATCCCCACATTAAAGGTAAAGTAGCGGTTTAACAAATATTAAAAACGTTCGTTTTAGTATGTTTTTTTGTTCATTTTACTCTGATAATTCCTAAAATTCTTTTTTGAATTTATATAAAAAATCACCAATAATTCAATAACTTGTCGTGCTTACAAAAATTCATTTAAAAATGGCATGTAATTTGATATTTAACATAAAAAACCAAGATTTTGAAACTTAACAAACAAATAACTCTTTTTTCATTATTATTTATTTTTATAGTTGGATTAAGTAATTATGACAATATATTGTTTTCTTACAAAAGGTCCGTTCACTCTGATAATTTAAAAAACAGCTTAATTAAATCAACTTATAAGTTGAATAAATCAGAAAGAAAAAAAATTAGTCTTCCTCCAAATCAGTATCAAGAAAAAATGTGGGAGCTTTCAATGAATCCTATAACAGGTAAGACAGAAATTGATAATTTATTTGAAACTCAGTATGAAATGAACAAATCTAGAGATCAATCAGTTAAGAGCTTTAGTGTACCAGGTGAATCTGAAGAAATGAAATGGGTTAGTAGAGGACCAAATAATGTTGGAGGAAGAACAAAAGGATTGATGTTCGATCCAAATGATGAAAATGACGAAACAGTGTTCGCTGGTGGAGTGAGTGGTGGTCTTTTTAAAAATTCTAATATTTCTGATCCCAACACGTCTGAATGGATACATATTAAAGGTATTCCAGAAAACATTCCAGTGTCTTCCATTGTTTATGATCCAAATGATTTAAAAACTTTTTATGTTGGAACAGGTGAATCTTACACTGGAGCAGAAGCATTAGGAAATGGACTTTGGAAATCAACTGACGCAGGTGAGACCTGGGCGAATGTTTTTGGTGGTAAATCTAAAACTGAAACTGTATACAGAAGCGAAGGTAATTATGTTAAGGTTACAAATAATGATAATTTAGGACCTTACACTTATATTGGTGCTGCATTTGGTCCTTCATTGACTTCTGACCCAATAGTTGCTAATTTAATTATGGCTGATGACAATGACACAAGTAACGGAGGAACAGAAGGTGCAACAGGCACTAAAATGGATGCATGTCAAGGTTTAATCAATGGAACACAGATAAGTGGAAAT
>JABJFE010000174.1 GCA_018662905.1 Flavobacteriaceae bacterium | reverse complement strand
TGCTCATTCCACTGAAATATTTTATTTGAAATCATAAAAACAGCACAAGCTTTTGTTATTTCAATTATTCTATTTAAATCATTTATTGTTGCTTTTCTAATCATATAACTAGTAGATTAAATTACCGTAATAATCAACATTAACATTTGAAAAAGGATCAATCATTTTATCTACTAAAACTGAAAACTCTCCTCTTGAAATAGTTCGTTCTAAACTAAAATTAGATAAACTATGGCTTTTCCATACTTCTAAATATTCAGATTCACTTGAAAATGAATCTCCATTAATTTCGTTAATCCAATTTAAAATATTTTTAATTGATACTATTTCAGGAAAAGAAATCTGATCAGATTTAAACATTACCCAATTATCTAAGTAAATATCGTTTTTGTCCAATTTAGCATTTGGATAAAAAAGAGTTTTATTTTCCCATCCTATATTTAATCCCTCAGATCTTAAAATACCACATGCCCCAATTTTCTGATAACTTATGAAATTTAAATCCTCACTGTCAACATCAACATACGGTAATATATATCCGTTATTTTTTAAAATCTCTGACTGAACATCTCTTGTATTGATTTGATCGATATTTTTGTTCTTTGTAATTGCTAAAGAAGCCAAAATCCCAGAAGCTTGTCCTATTTGCATAACAACAGGCTGTAGTCTAGTTGTTCCATTCACAAGGTTAGAGACGGAAATAGATTTTTCAATAACAATAAAATTATCAATGTTTTCGGGAATTAAGCTGCCTATTGGAACAGAGTAAGATGGAACAGGATAAAAATCAAGTTCAGGAAGATTAGAGTAATTTGAATAAGCACCATGATGATGGTCAATTGGATAATCTCCAACTGCAATTCCTGTTCTATAAATTGAATTTTGTTGAGAATAAGGAGATTTAATATCGTTTAATGTTAAAGTAACCTTTCCTTTGGATCTTCTTGACTCTCTATGATAAGGTATCAGTGGAAATCCATCTTTTGTAGGGTATTGGTCATAATCTAATGATAAATTACTAAACCCCATTTCTGTTTGAATAAAATATAAAAATCTTAACGACTTTTGTTTAGCTTTTTCATAATTCAAAATGCGCTGCTCAGCATTCATTTCAATTGAATTAGTATAGTAATCATTCCCATTTATAGGCCAATTAATCATGTATTTTTTGTTTGGAAGCTCACCGTAGCTGATTAATTTTTCTTTAGACCATAATTTTTTAACATTTTTGTCGCATTCACCAGAATCATAGGAGCAAATAAATTCTTTTCTATCATAATTTTTGGGCTCTGTAATTACCATGTTTTTGCCGAAATCTTTCAAAATCATAGTATATGTTAAATCTTGAATGATATTATTAGATAGATCTGGTGCAATATCTTCATTAAATCTTTTAGTTGAGTCCATGCCAATAAAATATGGAAGATTTAACATTGGGATTAAATCTCCCAGTTCAGTCGCGTCAATTAAAATTTTAGATTTATATATTGAAGGGCATTCCTTGATTTTAATAATAAAGTTTGAATTCTTAACTACTTCACCAACAGTGGAACCGAACAAAATTGTTAAATTTTTTTCTTGATTAGCAATATCTTTAAGTATTCTGTTTCCAACAGACGGTTCAAACATGAAATTACTTACCCAACCTGTTTTAAGACTGTCCAAATGGCCATAATAAGAAACTAAACTGTCTCTAAATTCTTTTAAAAAACCAGAGGGCATTTTATAATTTCCATCCATAGCACTAACACCAGCGGAGGTTAACATTCCTCCAAGCCAATTAGACTCTTCAATAAGTAAAGTTTTTGAACCAAGTCTAGAGGACTGAATAGCTGAAGCTACCCCACTAGTTCCTCCGCCAACTACAACTACATCAAAATTTGTGTCAGAACAAGAAGAATTAGAAAGTATTAATATTAATACTACTAAACGAAAAAATAGTATTTCAAGTTTTTTAATCATCAATTACCTCGTGAATGACCTGGCCAGTTGAGCCGTCTGGAGAGTTAATCCCTAAGACTGTTGCTATTGTTGGTGCGATATCAATAACATCTGTTCTTCTACTTATTGACCCCTTTTTTATTCCATTTCCATAGAAAATTAATGGGACATGAGTATCGTGATCATACATGGATCCATGCGTAGATCCTTTTCTTGGAAATTTCCAGTTAGGCATAAGTGTGTAAACTATATCTCCTGACAGATTTTTATTAAATCCATTTCTAACTAGAGTAGTGTGATGATCGTTGTTGCTTGTTAAAATTTCTTGTGAAGAATAAACATTTCCAATGCCTGGAAATGACTGCATTATTTTAATAATTTTTCTCTGAACTTCCTCAAAATTTAAATTTGTTTTTTCAATCAGATTATGATTAAGAAAGATCTGATTATTAGAGTTTCCTACAATAATTTTTTTAGTTTTAAATAATTCAATAACAGAACTTTCAATATGTTTTTTCCATTTATATGCATCAAAATAGTTGACTGGAATTTTACTGTCTTTAAGGAATCCTGGAACCCCGGTTGCACCATGATCTGCCGTTAGAAAAAGAGTATAATTTCCAGGCCCCACTTTGTTATCAAAATAATCTAAAAGTCTTTCAATTTCTTTATCTAATCTTATGTAAGTGTCTTGAACTTCTTTAGAATTAACTCCGAATTGATGTCCAACGTAATCGGTAGATGAAAAATCAATCAATAAAAAATCTGTAATAGTATCCTCTCCCAATTTTTCGTTTTCAACAGCTTTTATAGCAAAATCTGCAACTAAAGAATTTCCAAAAGGAGTTGATGCTAATGCTCCATAATATGACTTTCCAGTTTTATCGCTTTTAATTTTAAAATTGTGAGGGAAAACTGCTTTTTTTTCACCTCTAAAATTACTTTCGTAATTATTGTCATCCGGACCACTTTCAATATATGAGGATATATCGTAGAGAGTATTCCAGGTTTTTAAATACTTATCTATTTTTCTTGATGAGTTGAATTTTTGAACCCAACTAGGTAATGAGTCTAAATAATATGAGCTAGTAATAAAATTTCCTGTTTCTCCCCCCTCAAACCAGTAAGCAGCATTTGCAGTATGTCCAGAGGAAAGTATAGAACCTCTATCTTTAATTGCTACTCCAATAGTTTTTCCTTTAAAGTTTGTTGCAATTCTGTTTTCATCAGCTAAAGTAGTGGTTAACATATTTGCAGGAGACTTCTGCCCTTGATCACTTTCGCTTCCAACAGTAAAATAATTATTGTCATCAACACAATAAATTGATTTATTTAGCTTTTTATCAAACCAACTGTTCCCAATAATGCCATGCACACTTGGATAAGTTCCAGTTGCAACTGTGGTGTGTCCCGGTCCTGT
>JABJFE010000099.1 GCA_018662905.1 Flavobacteriaceae bacterium | reverse complement strand
GGTCTATGAAGCTTTAAAAGAAAGAGATATATTAAAAAAAAATGCTCCTCATCTAGTTAAACAAGTTGGTTTTTTAATTCCTGTTTACAATTATTTTTTCAAATTTTATTATTTTTTTGGATTAAAGATTTATGATTTTATTTCTGGAAATTTAAGTTTTAAAAAATCTAAAATAGTTAATAAAAATAGTGCTACCGAATTTGTTCCTAACGTTTCAAAAAAAAATTTAAAAGGGGGAGTTGTTTATTATGATGGTCAATTTGATGATTCAAGGTTAGGAATTGATATTGCTCATACTTCAGAAGCTAACAAAGCTATTTTAATAAATTACATTTCTGTAGAATCATTGATTAAAGAAAATGGAAAAATCAAAGGAGTAGTCGCAACTGATACTGTTAGCAATAATATATATTCTATTAGAGGAAATAATATCATTAATGCTACGGGAGTTTTTTCTAAATCTATTATGGATATGGATTCTAATAAATTTAAATCGGTTATAAGACCAAGTCAAGGTGTCCATTTAGTAGTTGACAAAACCTTTTTAAAAGGAAAATTTGGAATATTAGTGCCAAAAACATCAGATGGAAGGGTATTGTTTGCTGTTCCTTGGTTGGATAATGTAATTATAGGGACTACAGATTCTGTTGTTGATAAACCAACATTCAATCCGGTAGCAACTCAGATTGAAATTGATTTTATTTTAGAAAATTTAAAAAATTATTTAGAATTTTATCCAAAGAGAAAAGATATTAAAAGTGTGTTTGTAGGTCTTAGGCCATTAGTTGCTAGTAATCTTAATTCAAAATCTAAAGATTTATCAAGAAAACATAAAATATTAGTTAGTGAATCAGGTTTGGTTAGTGTTATTGGGGGTAAATGGACAACTTATAGAAAAATGGCAAATAAAGTAATTGATATAGCACTTAAAAAAACAAATTTACCATTTGTAAAATCTGATACTGGAAATATAAAAATTGAAAATGGTTTAAGAAATATTGATTTTTCAAAAAAATCTTTAAGTCACGATTTTTTTTTAACTAAGGAAATGATAATACATTATGTCAGAAATGAAATGGCATTAAATTTAGATGATATTATGTCACGTCGATCTAGATGCGTATTTTTAAATACTAAGGAAAGTATTAGGATTGCGCCTAAGGTCGTTGAAATTATGTCAAAAGAGCTTTCTAAAGATGAAGCTTGGATAAAAGAACAACTTAAAACTTTTTATAGTTTAACAAACATTAATAAAATTTAATATGGACTCTATTTTAGCTGAATTTATTGGAACAACAATTCTTATGTTACTTGGAATTGGAGTAAATGCAAATACTAGTTTAAAAAATACAATTGGTAGTGATAATTCAAATTGGGTTTTAGTTAGTATGGCATGGGGATTATCAGTCTTTGTCGCTGTTTTTATTACTGGACAATTTAGTGGCGCTCATTTAAATCCTGCAGTAACTGTAGGCTTGGCAGTTGCAGGAAAATTTTCTTGGTCTTTAGTTCCAGGATATATATTTACGCAACTTATAGCAGCTATGTTTGGAAGTTGGTTAGCTTATGTTGTTTATATTGATCATTATAGGCTAACAAAAGATGAAGATACTGTTAGAGGCTCCTTTTGTACAGGCCCTGCAATTAGAAATTATAAAAATAATTTTTTTAGTGAAACTATTGCGACTTTTATTTTAGTGTTTGCTATATTTTATATAGTCGAACCTAATTTAAAAATTGAAGGTGAAGTGGTTAATTTTGGATTAGGTGCACTTGATGCCCTACCTGTTGGTATATTGGTTTGGGTTATAGGAATGACACTTGGTGGAACGACTGGTTTTGCTATAAATCCAGCTAGAGATTTTGGTCCAAGACTAGTTTATTCATTACTTCCAAGAAAGAACAAAAATGCTGATTGGTCTTACAGTTGGATTCCTGTTATGGGACCATTTCTTGGAGCGACATGTGCTGGTCTTTTATATAACTTTATAATGTAATGATTAATAAAAAACACGTTCCTTGCATCGCAGGGTCAACAGGTCTTGTTGGTTCTCATTTATTAAAAAATTTATCAAATCTTTACCCTAAAGTAATCTCTTTAACAAGAGAAGAGGTTAATTATTCAAATCCGAACATTCAAAATGTAATCGTTAATTTTGATGATTTAAACATTAATAGTGTTCTTAAAGAAGTTGATCATTTATACATAGCTTTAGGAACCACAAGAAAAAAAGCTGGAAGTGCTGAGAATTTTAAAAAAGTAGATTATCATTATTGCCTTAATTTAGCTAAGAACGCATGTAATTGTGGAGTAAAAAGTATTTCCATAATATCCTCAGTTGGATCAGATCCCAACTCATTTTTTTTATATCCAAAAACCAAGGGATTGATCGAAAAGCATATTTCAGAAATTTCATTAAATCATTTAAGTATTGTAAGACCTGGGATAATTTTAGGCAAAAGAAATGAAAGCAGGGTTGGAGAAAAAATAGGGAAAATTTTGTTTTCTTTAATAGATAAATTTCTTTTTGGTAGTTATTCTAAATATAAAAGTATCTCTGCTGACAATATTTCCAAAGCAATGATTTATCAAATTACCGATTCCTCTCCCGGAGTAAATATACTTGAGTATAATGAACTAATAAAAAGTTCAAATAGTTTTGACGATCTTATAAAACT
>JABJFE010000137.1 GCA_018662905.1 Flavobacteriaceae bacterium | reverse complement strand
GTCTAAGTCTGTACTTATCTTAATAATACTAAGTCCTGTTGGAAGGTTTGTAGTAAACCTGTCTCCTTTAACATCATAATGCTGTCCGTTTACTTCTACATTGTAACTAGAAGAACCGCTTAATTGTATGCTAGTAGTTTTATTATCATTATCCACATCTATAAATGCACTTAAGGCTTTAGGCTCTGCGATATTAACTTCAAAGCACTGCTCGTAAGCATCTTGTCCATCTACTTTAAAACAGACCGTGTAAGTACCAGTTCCAAGACCTGTCACAGAAGCCGTCTTTGTCTCACCACCTAAAGTAATAGGATCGTCCTTGCCAGTAACTGTAACTGAATAAGTATAACTAGCATCCTCAATACTAAGGCCAATAGAACCATCAGTGTTACCAATACAACTCGCACTAGTTACTGAAACTTTGTTGTTGTCTAATGGTAGGGTGAAAATCTCGCAACCAGTAACATCAACTGTAACACCAACAGTGGAATCTGGACATGTGTCTTCAGTATTTAATATACCATCACCGTCTCTGTCATCATCGCAAACATCACCAATTCCATCACCATCAAAATCGGCTTGATCAGCATTAGCTGTATTTGGACAATTGTCGACATCATATAAAATACCATCATTATCAATATCTGATGTTACTTTTAAATCAATTTTTAATTCTCTTGATTTGCTGGTTGAAACTGCTTTTAGGGTTAAATTGTAACTACCAACATCTGAGTTTTGATCAATTTCTAATTCAACTTTTAATTTACCATCACTATTAATAACAAGTTTATTTGCTGGATCATAGAAAACATTAGAACTTTCAGGTGCACCCTCAAGAGAAAATATAATTTCTTCATTAAAATTATTATAAACTTTATAATCAATATCAAAACTCTTTTTTTCTCCTACTAAAATTTCTAAAGATTTCGTAGTTGAATTCATTGTAAATGTAGGTTCTGTATCTTGAAAAATACCTGAATAAATCCCAAGACCATAGGTCGATATAAAAACTTTATTATCTCCCTTTCTTAAATCCATATCAGTAACTCTTACATCTTTCATACCGGAATTTGCTTGATTCCATGATGGATTTTCAGCACTAAAATTATTTGTAAACCAAACTCCTAATTCAGTTCCAATTATAACTTCATCTTTATCTAATGGACTTTGTAAAATATTATATACTGGCAAGTCTGGAAGATTACCCTCTTTTTTTGACCAATTTTCACCACCATCATCACTGTAAAAAATACTTTCAACACCATAATTATAGAAAGTTACAAAAATGTGTTTTTCGTCTTCTCCAAATTCAATATCAGAAATACTTCCTGAAAACTCATCCCATCTTATTTGTTCTTTCGTTTGAGTGGTAGGATTTTGAGCATTTGTTATTTTCCATAATGCACCATTGTCATTTCCTGCAAATAAAGTGGAAGATTGTGTTTCAAATGGAGAGACTGTTAACGCAGAGATATTTGATCCTAGATTATCAATTAGGTATGTGTCTTTTATTTCACCCTGTGAACCAGGACCAAAATTATCCCAGTTGTGATAGGCTCTAACTTTACCATTACCAGCATTTGAATAAATTATTCCAAAATTTGAATCTAAAGCTTGTTTGTTAATAAAATCACCTTCGTTTTCATCATTTGATGATATTCTCCACCACCTACTTCTGCCGTCATTTCCGGGATTATTCATGTTTAAAACTCTAACAGAATTGTTGTATACATAATTATATACTACATACTTGTTGTTTTTGTTTTGTGAAAACATTGTTCCAGCTCCGTCACCTGATCCAAAATCATTCCCCTCAGAAAAACCATTATTATTATCTGCTTGTATAGAAGTACCGTTGTCTTGCATACCTCCTGCAAAGACATCCGTATGTCCATTAATAGTTGTTTCTTTAGTATAAACAGTTTGTTCTGTTGTTGAATCCCAAGAACCAACTAATTTATCAAATCCAGAAACAATAGTAGTGTAATCGTCAAACATACCTAATGGTGCTACAGCAACTGTGTAATATTGTGCAGTATGAAATTTATTGTTTCTTGGTAATAAATCTCCAACAGTTTTATATCCAATTCCGCCATCGTTACCAATAAGAATTTTACTAGGATCATTTTTATTGAAAATAACTGAATGCTGATCTGCATGGAGATATTGTGCATATCTTCCTCTTTGGTGAGTCAATTGTCCCCAGTCCTTACCTCCTTGATTTGAGGAAAAAAGATTGATACCCCCAACATAAACCTTGTTTTTATTTGTTGGATGCGCTGCAAGTGAAACACTGTAGTATCCCTGTCCTCTTGCAAAATCGTAATCTTCAATACCATCATCTTGATCAATTGGTTTTGATAACTCATCATAGTTTCCTGAAATCCAATTATCAACTGAACCTTTATATAATCTTGGAACAAGTCTCCAATATCCTCCGTTAGCTTCAGGGGCAATACACAAAACAATAAGTTGATTATCGGCTGTAAATGTCATCTCGGTTCTTCTTCCCTGCATGGTTGTATTACCAGATTGAAGTGATACATCAACTTTGATAGAATTGATGAATGTTGCTGAATTTCCTTCTTCATTGAATCTGTAGATTTTACCTCCACCTTTGGGTGGATTACCACCCCACTGGTCTCCGGTCAAACTATATTGAGGACTTATAGTAGAAGATGCCCACAATCTATTATCATTGTCCAATTCTAAATCCATCGGAACAACAGCAAGATTATGAATATCATTATCATTGTCTATTGGATGGTATAGTTCTATTTTAGACCAATTAACTCCATCAATTGATTTGTAAACAGCATCGTGTCCAGATCCTAAAATTGTACTTTGATTTCCCCCAATATCCCATAATCTAGATCCAGCTGCTACATAAATTTCTGACGTTCCTTGGTTATCACGCACAACCACATCATTAATAAAAAACATTCCTGGGACAATTGTGGAATTAGAATTAGCAATATTAGTTTTTTTAGAGATTTTTATAGTTGTTTTTTCATTTTCAATAAGTTCTTTTATTTTCTTGCCCGCTGAAGCTTTTATAAATATGGATGAAATGTTTACCGCAGAAGTATCCCCATCATTTGCATTCATTGTTATCAAATCATCTGTCCAGCCTGAATCACCCGTATTTTTATTATATACTACCACAGCCTTAGCACCAGCTGTTTGACCCTCAATCACTTTTTTTAGATAATCACAGTCACTTCCATTAAGAGACCCATTTTCAATTAATACAATTTTATCTTTAATTTTTTCTGAATTAGATAAAGTTGAACAACCATCTAACGGGTTTGCAATTACTATTTCCTCACTTAAATATTCCATCGGAGGTCCCGGAAGATTCGGGCCAAACGAAGCTTGTAAAAAATTGATTGGATCAAAATTATTTTGACTAACAATGCTAATCTCGTTTATTTGGCCTCTAAAAACCTGTTCAGAATCAGAACTTCCTCCAAATATATTTTGCCAAGTAAGCCCTGCATCTATCGATCTCCAAAGTCCATTACCCATAGCATCACCTCCAGTGTATATTTCTCCAGTTCCAGCATAGAAAATATTGAAATTATTAGGATCATAGGTTAGTACGGAAATGGGTAGGTTTTTTGGAACTCCTTCAATCATTTTCCATTCAGATTCAGCATCTACAATATTTTCATTTACAAAAATTCCTCCACTAACTCCACCTGCAAAAACTTTTTTATTAGTACTGTCGTTTGGATCAAACATCATCCCATTTGTTCTACCTGCTATGTTAGTTGGTCCTCTTGGAACCCAAGCCATATCAGGATTTTCACCAGGAACACCAGGTTTTTTGATTTTTGATATTTTTTCTAATTCCTCTTGAATTAAAAAAATATTTTCAGTGCTAGGTCTACCAAGAACCGGATCCATTGTCAATTCCCATAAACGATCATTATAAGCGTTAGGAGGAATTTGTAATTTTTTTCTCTCTTTTTTATTGAGTTTTTTTGTAATCTGAAATGGGCTTTTTTCAAGATTATCTTTATGTAATTCTCTAACTAAATTATAATCTATGTTTTGTTCAGAATTATAATTTAAAAAAACTCCAAACAAAAAAACGATTATTATAGATACGATTATGTTTTTTTTATTTAACATGAATTATGAATGTTTCTGTTAAATTAAGTCAATTATTAAAGCAATCAAAATATCTAACATTAGTTAAAATTTTTAATTGAAACTACCCAACTTAAATGAGATCAGCTTTCTATTGATAGAAGTAATTTTTTGAGTTTTTTTAAATGTAAAAAAGCTCCATACCAACCACAGTATGGAGCTTTAGGCGTAAACATTTGAGTGAATACATTTTAAATATACAACAAAATTATTTTTATTTATCTCGCATTTACATGCGTTTTTAATAATCGATTCTTTTCTTCTTGAACGGCAGGATGTTTTTTATGTCCCCATATTTTATCTCTAGCAGCTCTAGAACTTTCTTGCAGGTCCACAATTGGTAGTGGATAAATCTCTCCAATCAAAACTCCACAAAAAGTCTGTTCCATGACTGTCATGGTCCAAGGTTCATGAATATATGCCACTGGAACGTTTACTAGTTCTGGAATCCATTTTTTTATAAAGACCCCATTAGGATCATGCTCTTTTGAGTTTTTAACAGGATTGTACAAACGAACTGTATTTATCCCTGTAGTTCCTGCCTGCATTTGAAACTGAGGATAATGTATTCCAGGTTCGTAATCTAAAAACTGACGTGCAAGATGGTAGGTCCCCTCACGCCAATCTTGGTCTAAATTGAGTGTTAAAAAAGACACAACCATAGCACGCATTCTAAAATTAATCCAGCCTGTAGATTCAACAGCTCTCATGCAAGCATCAATCAAAGGATAGCCTGTAGTTCCTGTTTTCCATGCTTTTATAAATGCTTCATTTTTTTCATGTGACAAAATCTCATAACCACTATTAATACACTCTGTTTCATAGCGACACTCCATTTCGAATTTTTGAATAAAATGACAATGCCAATGTAGTCGGGTAAGCATGGCTGAGAAGGCTTTATTGTTTCTAGTCCCATTGGGATGTGTTCCAATAAACTGAAAAGCTTGTTTAATACTCATATTACCCCACGCCAAATAAGGCGATAAGCGGCTACAAGACATTCTACTTTCCATAGGTTTGGATATATGTCTCTGGTAGTTAAACCCTCGTTGGTTAGTGAAAGACTTCAAGTACCTCCAGGCATTTTTTTCACCTGGTGGTTGGTAGTGACTTGGATACTCTTTTAATTGAGACTCTAATATTGAAGGCATTAGAAAAGGGTGTTCTAAGCTCATTTCTTTACATATTGTAAATTTGTTTTGAATGACCGGTGTATGCATTTTAAGATGCCATTTTTTATTCCAATCCTTCCTGTTTTCAATGCCTCTTAAAATACCATCTCGTTGTGATTCTTCCCAGTTAATTTGATTTGACCTACAAAACTGTTTTATTTTTTTATCGCGTTCCCAAGAACCTTGTGTTCCACTTTCTTGGTAACTGAACACAGAAATAATATCTAAGTCCTTAATTAAATAATTAAACACCTCAACAGCCTCTCCATAAAATAACTCAACTCGTCTATTAAACTCACTTAATACTTTATTTAAACTACCTATTGAATGGTATACAAACTGCAAATGTCTTTGACTAGTATCTGGATACTCAATTCTAGAAGGTTCAAAAAGATAGATAATCAGAAAAGGAATTCCAGCACATTCAGCCTTTAATAAAGGTTCATGATCTTGAGACCTAATGTCCCGTTTCAACCAAACAATATTTACAGCTTTTGAATTCAATAGATAAGTTGTTTTTTTAAATAAAGCTTTTATCTAATTCTTTTGAGTCCTTGTATTTTATTCTCATTTCTTTTAAATCTTGAGTTAATTTATTCACCACCTCAATGTAATCAGGATCATTGTAAACATTGTTCATCTCATTTGGATCATTCTTTCTGTCGTAAAGTTCCCATTCATCAACATCATAATAAAAATGAATTAGCTTAAACTCTTTATTTACAATACCATAATGTCTTTTAACCATGTGAACAGATGGATATTCATAATAATGATAATAAACCGATTCTCTATTCCAATTTTTATTATCTCCTTTTAACAGGGGAATCAAACTTTCACCCTGCATATCATTTGGCACGTCAATCATAGCAGCTTCTAAAAAGGTTTGGGCAAAATCTAAATTTTGAACCATTTCATCACTTGTTGTACCAGGTTTAATTTCGTTAGGCCATTTAATTAATAAAGGAGTTTTAAAAGATTCATCGTATATAAACCTTTTATCAAACCATCCGTGCTCTCCCAAATAAAACCCCTGATCTGACGTGTATACAACTATTGTATTGTCAGATAATTGATTTTTTTCTAAGTAGTCTAAAACTCTCCCAACATTATCATCAACAGAAGATATGGTAGCCAAATAATCTTGCATATATCTTTGAAACTTCCATTTCATTTTGTCTCTATCTGACATTGTTGGCCAATTTTCTTTAAAATCAGTATTAATTTTATCTAATGTTACATTGTATCTACGTTTTTGATCATCATTTGCTCTGTTGAACGGTCCCATAAAACCATTAGGACCGGGTCTTACTACTGATTCACCTCTCTTATAAACAATCTCAGGCAATACCTTACCCATACTTTCTAAAGTTTCAGGTCTAATTTTACTATCATGCATATACTGCATATGAGTTAAAATATTCATTTCAGCGGTTTTTGCTGCAGTTCCCCTTCCCTTATAGTTGTCAAAAAGAGTTTCAGGTTCTGGAAAAGTCTTTTCATAAAACTCTGCAAATTTTTCTGGACTTGGCCACCACGGTCTGTGAGGAGCTTTATGCAAATACATCATCATAAATGGCTTACTTTTATCCCTTTTTTTATCAAGCCAATTTAAAGTTATATCAGTGATTATATCTGTTACATAACCTTCAATAATTGTATCCTTTTTTTTACCAATAAATTTTGGATTTATATAGCTTCCTTGACCTGGAAGAATTAAAAAATCATCAACTCCTTTTGGATTATTGCCAAAATGCAGTTTACCAAACATTGCAGTTTGATATCCAGCTTTTTGAAATAGCTGAGGAAAAGTAACTTGAGTTGTATCAAATGGTTTACCGTTATCAATTTTACCGTTTAAATGGCTATGTTTTCCAGTTAAAATCACAGCTCTGGAGGGAGCACAAATTGAATTAGTAACCGAAGCATTACTAAACAATATCCCTTCATTAGCAATTCTATCAATATTAGGTGTCTGAATTAACCTATTGTCATAAGCACTTATGGCCTGATATGCATGATCATCAGACATAATGAATAAAATATTAGGCTTAACATTTGTTTCTTCAACTGATGAACAACTGAAAACAAAAATTGTGATTATAAAAAAATAATAATTTAAATGTTTCATTTTTTAGTCTTTAATGCTATTAACTGTTACTTAGTATTTATATTGATCAAATAATATCCTAAACAAATAGATAAAATTGATAATCCAAAAAACAAGATGTCTAATGGACTTGTAAAGTTTTCTGTTAATTTTAAAATTTTTTCAAAAAACTTGACTATTAGAACAATTATTATAACTTTTATAATCTTATTTTTTAGTTGATCTAAACTTTTAATTTTCAATGTAGATTCAGAAAACTTAGCATTAGCGAAATCAATTTCACTTACAAAAAGCTCGTATATACCAAAACCAAAAATCAATAAAACTATTCCAATCAAGAATAAATCTATCGATGATATAATTTTAAATAAAAGTTGATTATTATCTTGAATAGCTGAATCAAATAATGGATTATAAAATATTATTGCTTGAATAATATCCCAACTTCCTATTACAATAAGAGAAATTGAAGCTACTATTGAAAGAATAACCGCAAGAATAACAACATATCTAACACTCCAAAGTACTTTTTCAAATTTGTTTTCCATATCAATATTTTCGTTATATTAAATTTAAACAAAACGAACAGAATTACACTATGAAAAATTTATTTATAATTATTATTTCTTCTTTATTTTTAGTAAAATGTAATAATTCAAATCCTATAATGAAACAATGGTCAGACAAAAGTTTAGAATTTGGAGGAGTTCCAGCATTTGATAAAATGACTCCTAAGCTAGTAAAAGAAGCTATGCTTAAAGGAATGGAAATGAGTCTTAATGATATAGATATAATTGCTAATAACCCAGAATCTCCAACATTCGAAAACACTATTGAAGAAATGGAAAGGTCTGGAAAACTTTTAAACGATGTTTATCCATATTTTGGAATTTTATCCAGTAACATGTCAAGTCCGGAATTTAGAAAGATTCAAGGAGATTTAGCCCCTAAGCTTTCTGAATACTACTCATCAATCAATCAAAATGAAAAATTATTTGAAAGAGTTAGTGCTATTTACAATGGCTCTAAAACAAATCTTCTTGAAAATAATCAACAAAGAGTTTTAGATTTAACATACAAGAGTTTTGCGATGAATGGAGCTACTTTAAATAAAGATAAAAAACAAAGATATGCAGAAATTAATCTAGAGCTTTCTAAACTTTACAATGATTTTTCTAATAATGTATTGCACGATGAAGAAAATTATGTTACTTATTTAGAAGAATCTGAATTAAAAGGTTTATCAGACGGATTTATAAAATCCGCTAAAAAAATTGCACAAGACAAAGGTCTTGAAGATAAATATGCGATAACTAACACAAGATCGTCTATGGATCCATTTTTAACTTACTCCACTAACAGGGCAATTAGAGAAGTAGTTTGGAAAAACTATTATTCAAGAGGAGATAATGGAGATGAGTTTGATAATAACCAAATTATAGCTGAAATATTAAGATTAAGAAAAGAGCGAGTTGGGTTATTAGGTTATGAAAATTATGCTCAATGGAGACTACAAGATAGAATGGCAAAAAACCCTGAAAATGCAATGGCATTAATGGAGGCAGTATGGCCTGCTGCAATAGCCAGAGTTGATGAAGAAGTCGCTGATATGCAAAAAGTAGCTAATGAGCTTATCAATCCCAAAATTAAAATTGAACCTTGGGACTATAGATTCTATGCTGAAAAGGTTAGAAAAATAAAATATGATTTAGACTCTGATGAAGTTAAACAATATTTACAGCTAGATAAGTTAACAGATGCAATGTTTTATGTAGCAGGTGAATTATTTAATTATAAATTTACAGCTTTAGAAAAAGGTAAAATCCCTGTATTTCATGAGGATGTGAACGTTTGGGAAGTTAAAAATAAATCATCTGGAGAACATATTGGATTATGGTATTTAGATCCATACGCGAGACAAGGTAAAAGATCTGGAGCCTGGGCTACAACTTATAGAAGTCATACTACTATGGATGGAAAGACTAATGTTTTAGCTTCAAATAACTCAAATTTTGTTAAACCTGCACCAGGTGAGGCTTTATTAGTATCTTGGGATGATGCTACTACATTTTTTCATGAATTTGGACATGCATTACACTTTTTCTCTTCTAATGTAAAATATCCAACATTAAATGGTGGAGTAAGAGATTATACGGAATTTCAATCTCAACTTCTTGAAAGATGGTTATCAACAGATAGAGTAATAAAACAGTTTTTAGTTCATAATAATACTGGAGAGCCAATGCCAAAAGAACTAGTAGCTAAAATAAAAAAAGCCTCTAAATTTAATCAAGGCTTTGATACAACTGAATATTTAGCCTCTGCAATAATGGACATGAAATTTCACTTAGCAGATCCCTATAATATAGATGTCGATAAATTTGAAAGAGAAACATTAACAGATCTAAAAATGCCTACTGAACTTCCTATGAGACACAGAACTCCTCATTTTGGACATGTCTTTTCAGGTGAAGGATATGCAACTGCCTATTACGGTTATATGTGGGCAGATGTATTAACTTCTGATGCTTCAGAAGCATTTTCAGAAGCTCCAGGGGGTTTTTATGATAAAGATGTTGCTAAAAAATTAGTAGATTATTTATTTTCACCAAGAAATTCAATTGATCCAGAAGAGGCTTACCGTTTATTTAGAGGAAGAGATGCTAAAATTGAAGCTTTAATGAGAGATCGAGGATTTCCGATAAAATCTGAATAGTAATTATTAACTAGTAATCCAATTCCCTATTACTTTTGACTTTTTTATTAAAGTATTCACTTAAACATGTATGTTTAACTTTAATTTATCAAGTTTCAAACTACTAAATAAATGATTTTCAAAAAATTATTTGAATTTTCTAATCTTAATTTGATACATAATCCCAAGAGCAGCTAATAATAGCCCAATAAACTCTCTAGTACCCTCTAAATATGGTTTGTCATAGACCATTTCCCCAAAAATCTCTTCTTTATTTTCAGTATTTAAATAATCAATGAATAATGAAAAATGAAATACAGAGTAAGACATTAAAGCTATAATTGATAAAATCAAAATAGACTTAGGAACAGGCTTAAAGGTGTTATATAAACAAATAAGTGATACAATAAAATATATAGAAAACCACAACTTACCATCAGGATCATTTAATTGTAAAACCGCAAAAATTACAAACAGAATAAATAAAATTAAATTTTTAATTTTATTTTGTTTACTTACAGACTCGAAATGATTCATTTTTTCATTTTTTTTGGATCTCCAGTTGAAAGCATATAGGCTATTAAGTCTGTTAGCTCTTGTTCGTTAAGTCTGTTGATTAGGCCTGAAGGCATTGGAGAAGTTTTGGATAATTCAATCTTTTTTAATTTATCTTTTCTAACATTAACAGTAACATCAGTTGCAAAAGGACTTATACTAACTTCGATATTTTTTTCATCTTCATTTATGGCTATTCCGGTAACAATAGAACCATCAGACAAATAATAGTTTGAATACTGATACCTATCACCTATTGTTCCAGACGGATTGATAATTGCTTCTCCAATGGCATCAACCGTAAACCTTGAACCTATTTGAGTTAATTCTGGCCCTGAAACTCCACCTTCTCCCTTCATACTATGGCATGAAATACACAATGTAGCATTATACATATTTTTACCATTGTCAAAACTGGCGTTTTTATAATTTTTTTCATAAGCAGACATCAATAAT
>JABJFE010000056.1 GCA_018662905.1 Flavobacteriaceae bacterium | reverse complement strand
ATTGGTTTTGGAATTCAAGTTTATGCCATTCTATTAAATCCTAATAAAAAAAAATAAATGGATTATTTTGAGGCTATTATTTTAGGAATTGTTCAAGGATTAACTGAATTTTTACCTATTTCCTCAAGTGGTCACTTAGAAATTTCAAAAGCAATTTTAGGAAATGATTTTTCCAATAAAGAAAGTTTACTTTTTACAATAGTTTTACATTTTGCTACAGCATTGAGTACTATTGTATTCTTTAGAAAAGATATATCTCAAATTATTCTAGGTCTTTTTGATAGAGAAGACAAAGAATCATCGAAATTCTCAATTTCAATAATGATATCAATGATACCTGCAGTACTTATTGGTCTTTTTTTTGAAGAAACTATTAATTCATTTTTTAATGGAAATTTAATTTTAGTTGCAGTTATGCTATATATAACTTCTATACTACTATATCTTTCAGATATAATAAAATTAGATAGCAAAGAGATCACCTTTAAAAATAGTTTTTTAATAGGTTTAGCTCAAGCTATTGCAATTTTACCTGGAATTTCGAGAAGCGGAGCAACTATTGCAACTGCTGTAGTTATTGGAATTGATAGAGAAAAAGCTGCAAGATTTTCATTTATAATGGTTATACCTTTAATTTTTGGAAGTATGGCTAAGTCAATTATAGATAATGGAATTGCATTTGAAAATTTTGATTTCTTTTCGGTTGCTCTAGGATTTGTGTCTGCGTTTATTACTGGTCTTCTTGCATGTAAGTGGATGATATCTCTAGTCAAAAAAAGTAAATTATATTATTTTTCAATTTATTGCTGTATTGTTGGATCTATAATTATTTATTATTCTTTAAAAAATGGAATTTAGCAAAGAAGCATTTTTAGAGGGTAGAATACTTTTAATTAACAAACCTTTAAACTGGACTTCGTTTCAAGTAGTGAATAAAATAAGATGGCTAATTAAAACTAAGTTTAATATTAAAAAAATTAAAGTTGGTCATGCTGGTACTTTAGATCCTTTAGCTGATGGCTTGCTAATAATTTGTACTGGGAAGATGACTAAAAAAATTGACCAGTTTCAAAAATTAAATAAAATATACACAGGTAAATTTTTTTTAGGAGCCACTACTCCCTCTTATGATTTAGAAACTGAAATAAATTCAAAAAAATCTATTGATCATATAACTGAAAAGTTAATTTTAAAAACTACTGAAGATTTCAAAGGTAAAACTATTCAAACCCCTCCAATATACTCAGCAATAAAACACAAGGGAAAGAAATTATATGAATTTGCTAGAAAAGGAGAAACAGTAAAAATTAAAGAAAGAGAAATTTTTATTTCTGAATTCTTGATAACAAAAAAACAACTTCCTGAATTAGATTTTTTAGTTAACTGTAGTAAGGGAACCTACATAAGGTCATTGGCTAATGATTTTGGAAAGAAATTAGAATGTGGAGCCTATTTATCAAAATTAACAAGAACAGCTATTGGAGATCATTTGTTAGAAAATTCTATTTCGATTGAAGATTTTGAAAAGACACTAAATTAAAAAATTTAAAAATTGTTGTCTTGAAATTTCCTCAGCTCCTAAAGACTTCATATGTGCGCTTGGAACTTGACAATCTATTAACTTATATCCATTTTTACTTAATTCCTTAATTAAATGAATAAATCCAATTTTACTTGCATTATTTTCTTTACTGAACATACTTTCCCCACAGAAAATATCTCCTAAATCAATTCCATAAAGCCCGCCAACAAGCTCAAAATCTTTCCAGACTTCAACTGAAAATGCATGACCTTCTTTGTGTAAAAGATTATATGCTTTTTTTAAACCTTCAGTAATCCATGTTCCATTTTGACCAAATCTTTTAACCTTAGCACAACAATCTACGACTTCATCAAATGACTGATTAAATGTTACTTTAAAATTAGCGTCTTTTAAGACTTTTTTAGTTGATTTAGAGATTCTAAGTTTTTCGGGAAATAAAACCATTCTGGGATCCGGACTCCACCAAACTAGGTAGTCATCACTTTCAAACCACGGAAAAATTCCTTGTTTATAAGCATTTAAAATTCGTTTTGGATCTAGATCACCACCAATAGCAACAACTCCATCATTATTTGCTGACAACGCTGATGGAAAGATATGTTCGCTGCTTAATTGATGCATTTATTTGTTAAAAAGGCAAGTCGTCAGGCTCGTTATCATTTATATTATCCGCTGGTTCAAAAGCATCAGCTGGTGGAACTGGAGGAATATTTGAATCTGTATCCTCAGATGTTAACTTTTCGATTCTCCAACCTTGGATTGAATTAAAATACTTAACCTCCCCTTGTGGACTTTCCCATTCTCTTCCTCTTAGATTGATATCTACTTTGACAGACTCACTTACTTTATAAGAATTTAAAATATCACATTTATCTTGAATGAATTCAATTAAAAGGTCTTGTGGGTACTGTTCTTCTGTTGTT
>JABJFE010000042.1 GCA_018662905.1 Flavobacteriaceae bacterium | reverse complement strand
ATGAACTTGAAAAAATTTTAGATTTAAATAATAAAAAATCATTACAAATTAAATACGATGAATTAACTTCAATACTAGGAAATAGTGGAACTAGTAAAAGAGTAGCTTTAGATATAATAAAAAAATAAGGTTGTGAAAATTGATGGTATAGATAAAAGAATAATACTTGAGTTATCCAATAACTCTAGAACTCCTATATTGGAAATATCAAGAAAAATTGGTATTTCCGGAGCTGCAATTCATCAAAGAATAAGAAAATTAGAAGATTCTGGTCTTATTAGTGGGCATCATTTAAAATTAAATCCAAAAGTACTGGGTTATTCAACTTTAGCTTTTGTAGGTGTTTATTTTGATAAAGCTGAAAGAAACTCTAACGCAATAAAATCAATGAAAAATATTCCTGAAATTCTAGAATGTCACTACACAACTGGAAACTGGAGTGTTCTTATAAAAATATTATGTAAGGATAATGAAGATTTAATGCTGATATTAAACAAGAAAATTCAATCTATTGAAGGTGTTTCCAGAACAGAAACTTTTATTTCATTAGAACAACAGATTGATAGACAAATTACTATTTCTTAGATTTAATTATAAAAAACAATATAATTAATGTCAGTATTATTGAAACAAAATTACCAATTATCATTGATAAACTTTCTAAATTGACACCGTGTATAAACCATAAAAATACACCTGAAATATATAAAAGATAAGTTGTAAGAGATAAGCCTTCAACAGATTTAGTTTTCAAAACCTTTAATACCTGTGGGATAAAAGCGATTGTTGTTAAAAATGCTGCTACAAAACCTATTACTTCGCCTCCATTAAAAAGTAAATCTAACATACTATATTAATTATTTTTCCAGGAACAACAATGATTTTTTTTATTTCACGCTGACTAAGATATTTTTCTAATCTTTCATCTTCATGTAAAGTCTTTTTTATTTCTTCTACGTTTAAAGATAATTCTAGATTTAATTTAAACTTCATTTTACCGTTAAAAGAAACAGGGTATTCAAATGAACTTTCCCTTATATGCTCAAGATTAAAAATTGGAAAAGACTCGAAAGATATTGTATTTAAATTACCTAGTTTGCTCCATATTTCCTCACATATATGCGGAGCAAATGGAGATAATAAAATTGTTAAGTTTTTTAATACATATAAATTATTACACTTCTGTGAACTTAATTCATTAACACATATCATAAAAGCACTTACCGAAGTATTGAATGAAAAATTATTAATATCATCTTCAATCTTCTTTATTGTTTTATGTAAAACCTTTAAACTTTCTTTAGAGGGATCTTCATCACTAACATAAAACTTTCCTGTTGAATGAAAGAGATTCCAAAATTTTTTCAAAAAAGAATATGTTCCTGAAATACCAGCAGTATTCCATGGTTTAGCTTGTTCAATTGGTCCTAAAAACATTTCATATAATCTGAGTGTATCAGCACCATAATCGCTACAAATTTGATCAGGGTTTATGACATTGTATTTAGATTTTGACATTTTTTCAACTTCTCTATGAACAATAAATTTTTGATTAAGAGATTCAAAATTTGCATTTTTAAATTGAGGTTGCCAATTTCTCAAAGCATTCAAATCCAATTCGTTGTTAGTGTCTACAAATTGTACGTCAACATGTATAAGTTGAGTCTTAACATTTTTAACTATTTCTTTTGAAAAATAATTATCTGTTCCGACTTCTCGAGAAATGAAAGCACTATTCCCTAAAATCATTCCTTGATTAATTAACTTTTTAGCATAATCCTTCACAGGGACTAAATCTAAATCGTATAAAAAATATTGCCAAAATCTTGAATATAATAAATGTCCTGTGGCGTGTTCACTACCACCAATATATACATCAACTTCTTTCCAATAGTCTAGAGATTCTTTTGAAGCAAACTCTTGATTGTTATTTGAGTCCATATATCTATTAAAATACCATGAACTTCCTGCCCAGCCTGGCATAGTATTAAGCTCTAATCTGAAAACAGACTTATTATCAATTAATGAATTAGCAACAACTTTATTATTGATAGTGTCCCACGCCCATATTTTTGAATTACCTAACGGAGGCTTACCATCTTCTGTAGGCAAATACTTGTCTACGTCTGGTAGAGCTATTGGGAGGTGATTCTCGTCAATCATAACAGGAAGGTTATCCTTATAATAGACAGGGAAAGGTTCTCCCCAATATCTTTGTCGACTGAAAACAGCATCTCTTAGCTTATAATTAATCTTGTGAACTCCTTTATTTATTTGTTGTAATTTTTTAGTAGCTAAATTTAAACCATCTTTAAAGTTTAAACCATTTAAAGAGTCTGAATTAGTCAAAACAAAATCTTCTTTACTTTGAAATGCCTCTTTAGAAATGTCTTTATCGAGAAAAATATTTTTAATAGGAAGATTAAAAAATTTAGCAAAATTATAATCTCGTTGATCTCCACATGGAACTGCCATAACAGCTCCAGTTCCATATCCTGCTAAAACATAATCAGAAATCCATATTTCAAGTTTATCATTATTAAGAGGATGAATAGCGTAAGCGCCTGTAAAAACTCCGCTAATTGATTTAACATCAGACATTCTTTCTCTTTCAGTTTTCTTACTTGATATTTTAATGTAATTTTTAACAGAGTCTAAATTCTCATCTTTAGTTATATGTTTAACATAGGGATGTTCAGGAGCTAATGTCATAAAAGAAACTCCATGAATTGTATCCACTCGTGTTGTAAAAACTTCAATTTGTTTGTCAAAATTTTCTACATCAAAACTTACCATTGCACCTTCAGATTTACCAATCCAATTTCTTTGCATTTCTTTTAAAGGCTCAGGCCAATCTATATCATTCAATCCATTTAATAATCTTTCAGAATATGCAGAAATTCTTATACTCCATTGGGTCATTTTTTTTCTTAAAACTTCATGACCACCTCTTTCGGACAATCCATCTATAATTTCATCATTAGCAAGTACAGTTCCTAATTTAGGACACCAGTTAACATCAATTTCTGATAAATAAGCTAATCTATAATTAAGTAAGATTTGTTCTTTTTCATTGTAGTTGAAAGCGTCCCAATCATTAGAACTAAAAATCTTAATCGTGTCACTTTGAGATGCATTTATATTAGAATTACCGTTTGACTCAAAAATTGAAATTAATTCTTTTATATCTTTTGACTTATTACTATCTATATCGTACCAAGAATTAAAAAGCTTAATGAACATCAGTTGAGTCCATTTGTAATAGTTTTTATTTGAAGTTCTTATTTCTCTAGACCAGTCAAACGAAAACCCTAAACGATCTAACTGTTCTCGATATCTTGAAATATTTTCATTTGTGGTTTGCAAAGGGTGTCTACCGGTTTGAATAGCATATTGCTCTGCAGGAAGTCCAAAAGAATCATATCCTTGAGGATGCAAGACATTGAATCCTTTTAATCGCTTATATCTTGAATAAATATCACTAGCTATATAACCTAGCGGGTGACCTACATGAAGTCCAGCACCAGAGGGATAAGGAAACATATCTAATACGTAAAACTTTGGAAGTGAACTGTTGTTTTCGACTTTGAAAGTATTATTTTCAGCCCAAAATTTTTGCCATTTATTTTCAATGTCTTTGAAGTTGTACAACATACCTATATTAAAAAAACAAAAATACATTTATTGTACGAATAGGAAAAGTTTAAATCACATAACCTAATGAATTAAAAAGGTTTAGTATTTTTACTGAAAATATAATATTACTCTAATTGGCTATTTCTAAAAACAAAAGACTTCTATCATCATACTTTTCAGTAGTATTAAGTATTTCTATTGTTTTGTTTATGATGGGTGCTTTTTTTTTAATAGCATTTAATGCTAGTAAGATTTCTGATGATTTTAAAGAAAAAATCCCCATTACTATTTATTTAAAAAATGATGCTAAAAAAATAGAAATAGAACAACTAATCAAAAAACTTAACTTAAAAGATTATACTAACTCTATAAACTATATTTCTAAAGAAAAAGGAGCTGAAATTTTAATAAATGAAATTGGTGAAGATTTTATTGAGTTTTATGGAACTAACCCTCTTTTAAACTCCATCGATTTATTTCTTAAATCAGAATTTGTAACGACTTTAGTTTTCGATGAAATATCTAATGAATTAAACAATACTGATTTTATAGACGAAATTATATATGATGCTCCACTAATTTCCTTGATTAACGACAATATTAATAAAATTAAATACTGGATCTTAGGAATCGCAATGTTTTTTCTTATTATTTCAATTTTAGTGATTAATAGCTCAATTCGCCTTTCTATATATTCCAATAGAATAAATATAAAAACAATGCAAATGGTTGGAGCCACTAGAAGATTTATAAGAAAACCTTTTATAAGCACTCATGTTAAATTAGGCTTAATAGGTTCTTTAATAGCTATTACTCTACTAAGTTCATCTCTTTACTATATTCAAAATAATTTTGAATATTTTAATTTTGAGTCTGAAATCCCACTGATAATTTTAATGTTTGCTGCAATTTCAGTTTTTAGTATAATAATTACCTATTTATGTACCTTTTTTGCAACACAAAGATTTTTAAAAATTAAAATAGAACAACTTTACTAATGAAAAAATTAAATAAAAAAACTTT
>JABJFE010000136.1 GCA_018662905.1 Flavobacteriaceae bacterium | reverse complement strand
GGATGGGAAGAAATTAATAATGCTAAGCTTGAAGAATGGCAAAAAGCCGGTGCTAATTATGCAATGCATGAAGCTGATTTAAGTAAAAAACAATTAAATCCTGCGGGTCAGTGGAATTCTTCTAAAATAGTTTACACAGAAAAAAAGGTAGAACATTGGTTAAATGGACAATTGTTATTAGAATTTGAGCCTTTTTCCAAAGGGTGGTATTTAAAAAGAAATTCTGGAAAATGGGATGATTATCCTGATTATGGAAAATTTAGAAAGGGATATATAGCTCTCCAGGACCACGACAGTCCAATATGGTTTAGAAATATAAAAATCAGAAAACTTTAACTAATCAAAATTAATTTTTGATATCACAGGAATTATTTTATCAACCCATAGTTTATACATTTTTCCACTTGGATGTAATCTGTCACTTGCAATTAATGAATTATCAGTAAGAGCTCTTCTTGAAATTGTTGTTATATTAAAATATCTAATTCCTCTTTTTTCAGACTCTTCTTTTAAGACTGAATTAAATTCATCAATTTCTTTTGAAATTTGCGTTCTATTTAATGTTGCGCCATAAGGACTAGCTCCCCAGTCAGGAATAGACACAACAAACAATCTTTCTTTTCTGTTATCTACTAATTTCAATGATCTTTCTAATATTTCAATAAATTCTGGTTTAAAACTATTAGCTTTTTGACCTTGATATTGATTGTTAACTCCAATTAATAATGAAACAAGACCGTAAGGTGCCTCTAGATCAGAATTATTCATTGCTTCATTTAATTGATCAACTCTCCATCCAGTTTGAGCTATAATTTGAAGTGTATCTATAGCACTAGTACTTGTTTTTAGTTCTTTTAAAAATTGTACTGGCCACCTTTCATTGATCTCTACTGATTGGCCGATTGTATAACTGTCACCAAGAGCTAAAAATTTAGATGTGTTTTTTCCAACATAATTTTTTTTGAATATTGCAGTAATATTTTTTTCGCCGTCAATATTAATATGAATTGGATTTGTAGTATTATTTTCAATATCTCCCTGCCATTCAACAAAAGTCCATCCATTTTCTGGCGAAGCCAAAATCTCAACAATACTTCCATAGCTGTAATTATTTTTAGAACCGCTTTTTATTAATCTTTTCGAAACTTTCCCTTGACCTTCAATTATGATATTTATATCAAACCTTTTTTTGGAAAAATTAGCAATTATGGTTTTATCAGAATCTACATTTAAGTCAATTATTGGCTTATTACTGTTAAAATCACCTGACCAAAAATCAAAACTATAATTTTCAGAGGGACTAGCTTCTAATTTTAAAATTTCACCTTCATTATAACTACTTGAATTTAAATTAACCGATCCCCCAAATTCAGGTTGAGTAACAAAATCAATTTGATAAAGCACTGGCTCTTTATTACAGGAGACTAGCAATGTTAAAAAGAGTAATAGCTTGAACTTATTCAACTAAAGATTTATTTATATACCGATAAGATCAAATATTGTGCAAAAAAGCATCAAGTTAGTTACAAGCTCCAACCTTTTCTATAAGTCTTATGTAGTAAAGCATTTGCTTGTTCATTATTTTCAAATTTGAATTCTTTAGAGTTCCATTCAAGTTTCTGATTTTTCAAACGAATTGCTATCATGCCTAGTAAAGCCATTTCTGTCAAAGGTCCTCCATAGTCAAACGATGAACATGCAGGAACCCCATCCTTACAGGCCCTGATCCAATCCCCCTCATGAGTAGTGTCTACTCTTGTAATATATGGTGAAGGTTGTTTGTAGTTTAACATTTTTTCTTCAGGAATAATTTTAACTCCACTTGCACCGTGGGAATCATGAGTTATTTTACCCTGATCTCCAATAAACATAGCTCCACTTAAAGTAAATTGTTCTCCATTTTTAAATTCTTCTGGGATCGCAGGTTGAATTCTTCCATCAGACCACGTAAGATTTAATTCGGGATGTTTGCCTCTTTTTGGAAATTTCATTCTTACAATTGATGCAGAAGGATAGGTTTGTGATTCGATTTCAGGAATATAGTGACTTGAAGTAGCTTGAATTTCACTAGGAGCACCTAGCTCTAAAGCATAAAAAGCAGGATCTAAAATGTGACAGCCCATGTCTCCCATTGATCCTGTTCCAAAATCAAGCCAAGCTCTCCATGAAAGCGGATGATAATCTGGATGATAGTCTCTATATTGTGCAGGCCCCAACCATAAATCCCAGTCAAGTCCTTCTGGAATAGGTGGTTTTTCTTTAGATTTTGCCTTTACTGCAAAAGTGTCCCATGCATTTCCACCAATTGGTCTATCTGTCCAAGCGAATAATTCTCTAACCGGACCAATTGCATCGTCGTCAATCCATTCTTTTAGTTTTCGAATTTCGTCTGAGGATCTTCCTTGATTCCCCATTTGTGTTTGGACATTATATTTTTTTGCAGCTTTAGTGATTTCTCTAGCTTCATACACTGTATGAGTTAGAGGCTTTTGACAATAAACATGTTTACCCATTTTAATAGCTTTCATTGTAACAACTGCATGATTGTGATCGGGTGTTGCTACAATTACAGCATCAATATTTTTTTGCTTATCTAGCATCTCTCTGTAGTCTTTATAGATTTTAGCTTTAGGATATTTATCAAAAGTTGGTTTTGATTGATTAAAATCAACATCACAAAGTGCAACTATATTTTCGTTTCTACATTGATGTAAATTATTAGAACCCATTCCCCATTTTCTTACTCCAACAGCAGCTATGTTTAGTTTATCACTTGGCGAAGTAAATCCTTTACCACCAAGAACATGTCTTGGCACTATAAATAGTGGTGGAATGATTATTGATTTTTTTAAAAATCCTCTTCTAGAATTGTTTTCTTTATTCATAATACTGTCATTTACTTTAAATTTAGTTGATATAAATTATCAAAACAAATTAGATCTTAAATTATTAATCTAATGTTAAATTAATTGTTTTTAATCCCATGTATTAATGGTTTTATCTTTTTTAAAAAAAAAATCTATTTATTTTAATTAATTTTAATTAACAATATAATTATCATGAAAAACAACAGAAGAAATTTTATCAAATCATCAGCTGCTTTGGCTTCATTAAGTGTTTTACCAACATCACTTTGGGCTTCAAATAATAATCAAATTTTAAGATTAGCCCATGTAGGAGTTGGCGGAATGGGAGCAGCAGATTTAAATGACATGTCCTCACACAAATCAGTAGAAGTTGTAGCGCTTTGTGATGTAGATTCAAATGCTTTGGAAGCAGCTAGTAAGCTACATCCAAAAGCTAAAGTCTAT
>JABJFE010000135.1 GCA_018662905.1 Flavobacteriaceae bacterium | reverse complement strand
TCATTGACTTCTGACCCAATAGTTGCTAATTTAATTATGGCTGATGACAATGACACAAGTAACGGAGGAACAGAAGGTGCAACAGGCACTAAAATGGATGCATGTCAAGGTTTAATCAATGGAACACAGATAAGTGGAAATATAGCTTTTATTGAAAGAGGAGTGTGTGCTTTTGTCGACAAAGTAAAAAATGCACAAAATGCAGGGGCCGTTGCTGTGATAGTAGTAAATAGAAATGATGGTAGTAGAACAGATTATACATCAGCACCCTTCACTATGGGAGGCAGTGACTCAAGTATTAATATTCCCTCTGTCATGATTTCAGGTAATGTTGCTACTCAATTAAAAAATGCCATAAATTCTGGAACTGTAACTGTATCTCTTTCTCTTGAAACTTTAGCTTCATCAGGTAGAACAGTAAGTCCTGGAATATTTTACATAAATGATGTTGTCGTTAGAGATAATGGCGGAACTTCTGAAGTAATTATAGCTGCTGGTGTTTCAACTCATCGTGACGATACAAATCACCTGTTTGGTGTTGACGATTATGGGATATGGAAATCAACTGACAATGCTAGTTCATGGGATAAAGTACCATTTAATATTGATGGATCTGCTTATTCCTACCAACCAATGGATTTAGAACTTGCCCCTGATAATAAGTTATGGGCATCTACAACTACAAATCACAGAGGATCAGGTGGTGGCACAATACTTGTAGCAAACTCAGACATTACGGCCTTCAGCACAAAACATATTATAACATATGGTGATGATGGTACAAATACAGCAAGAAGAACTGAGCTTGAAATTGCTTCAAATGGTGATATTTATGCCTTAGCTGCTGAAGATCCAGTTACCATTATTAAATCTACAAATGAATTTGCCACAGCACCAACCCCTTTAACTTTACCAAGCGATGCTGACACTAACATTGATGATAATGATTTTACCAGAGGACAATCTTTTTACGATTTAATGATAGAATCTGATCCAAATAACCCAGAAACTATATATGCAGGAGGTATTGATTTATTTAAATCCACGACTGGTGCAGAAAATGCTACCGCAAATCCTTGGGAACAGTTCACACATTGGTATAACGGATTTGGCCAACAATTTGCTCATGCTGATCAACATAACATGGCTTTTGGAAATTACGATTCTTCTAAAAAAATATTTGGAAATGACGGTGGAATTTATTTTAGTCAATCAAACGGTTCCTCAGAAGAAATTTCATCTAGAAATTACAATTATGTAACTGCTCAATTTTATACCATTGGAGTTGCACCCTCTGAAATGTTTAAAGATTTAAATAAGCAAATTTCAGGAAGAGATCTTTCAAGTTGGACAACTAGAAGTAAAGTAGTTACTGGATTGACAGATGTTTTTTTAGCTGGAGCTCAAGATAACGGTACTCAATTTCAAACTGATAGAGAAAATAAAATAACATCTAGTATTGATGTATCAGGTGGAGATGGAGCTGCTTCAATGTTCTCTCAAAACTTAGATAAACCCTATTTTATAGCAAATTATGTATATAATAATTCTGTGGAGGCATATGATTTTTTAAGTGGTGATAATTTTAATATTAATAATGAAAGTGGAAGCAATGGAGATTTCATTAATGTTCAAGCATTAGATTCAAATTATGGAATCATTTATTCTAATTACACTGGTTCAAATTTTGAAATAAAAGCATATTACGATTGGGATAATTTTGCTGAAGCAGACAGAAATACTAATGCACCAAGTAGAACTCTTCAAAGTGGTATGATGACTGCAAATGTTTCTGCACTAACAGTATCTCCACATACAACCAACTCCTCAACTCTAATGATTGGATTAGAAAACGGAGTAGTTATTAAAGCAGAAAATGCAAATACTGCAAGTCCTATCTACACTAATATCACTGGAAATCAATTTTTAGGAAGTGTATCTGATATAGAGTTTGGTCTTACAGAAAATGAAATTTTCGTAACCTTTCATAATTATGCTGTTAAAAATATATTTTATTCAAATGACGGAGGAGAAACTTGGTCAAGTAAAGAAGGTGATATTAATAATGGTGGTCTTCCAGACATTCCAGTAAGAGCAATCTTACAAAATCCAATAGTGCTAAGCGAGGTTATTGTTGGAACTGATTTAGGAGTTTGGTATACAAAAAACTTTAATGACGAATCTCCAAAATGGTTTTCAGCCTTCAACGGAATGAGCAATGTAAGAGTTACTGACCTTGATATGAGAGACGACTATAAAGTTTTTGCTTCAACTTATGGTAGAGGTGTTTTTTCATCGTATTTTTCATCTGATGGGCCATTACTACAGTTAAGTACACCAGAGGCTAAGCTAACAATTGGACAAGGAGAAACTGGATCTTTTGTTGTAAAGCACAGAGTTTTTTCAAGCTATGACTTTGAAACTACATTTTCTGTAGAAGGATTACCCGATAACAGTAGTTTATCTTATTCACCCTCAAATCCTGTAACTATAAACACTGATGGCGAACTAACTATTGAAATCACAGTTCCTGACACAGCGGAAGCTAAAAGTTATCCTCTTATTATAAATGCAACAGCAGCTGGTCAAACTATTGAATCAGTTGGTATTAATCTTGAGATTCTATCAAATGATTATGATAATGATGGAATAAAAAATAGCGAGGACAATTGTGAAAACACTTATAATCCAGATCAGAAAGACTATGATGGTGATAATATTGGTGATGTTTGTGATCCCAACCCTATTCCTAACGATACATTTACGTTGTTTTACACAGATGAAGTATGCAGATCATCAAATAACGGAGTTATTGATCTTACCATTAAAGGTGAATGGGGAGAATACCCTTTCACAGTTAATATAACAAGTAACTTACAAGATTTTAATTTCGAACCGGTTATAATTGATGGCTCGACTTGGAATTTATCTGGCTTAAAAGCAGCAAACTATGAAGTTTGTCTTACAAACACATTATTTCCAGATTTCAAACAATGTTTTAATATAAATATTGAAGAACCTGTAGATTTAAGTGTTCTTACAAGTATAAACAGGGAAGACAGACAAGTCTTATTAAATCTTAGAGGAAGTGATAGCTATAATATAATTTTAAATGGAGATTTAATCAAAACCTCTAGAAATAATATAGATTTATCATTAAAAGCCGGATTTAACACAATCAAAGTAACAACTAACTTAGAATGTCAAGGAATATTTGAAGAAACAATTTTTATTTCCGAAGATATTTTATTTAGTCCAAACCCAGCTGATGATTCTTCCAAGCTCTGGGTAGGTGGTAATGATGATAATATCAATATGACTTTATTTGATATTTCAGGAAGAGTCATATGGACAAAAGACGATAAAGTTCCTTACAACAGATCTATAAGTGTTCCTTTTTCAAATATTAAATCAGGTGTTTATATCTTACAAGTCGATTCAAAAACAGTAAATAAATCAATTAAAGTAATTAGAGAGTAATGAAAAAAGTTTTATTATCTACAGTATTTTTTATAAGTATTTTATTAATATCATGCGGAGGAAGCGCGGAAGGCGAAGGAGAAGGAAGCGGTCCAGTTGATCCACCACCAACACCCCAAAAACCATCGAAAGCAGTTTTAGGAAAACCAGCTAATAACTCCGAATGCTTAGAAGTTGATGCAGTAAAATTTGAATGGAATGCTTCCGAAAATACTACATCGTACACTATAAATGTTAAAAATTTACTTACTAGTGAAATAATTACTAACACTATTACTACTACATCTCTAGAAATCACTTTAACAAAAGGATTCCCATATTCGTGGCAAGTTATTTCAACTAACTCAACAAGTTTTGTTGCTGAAAGCGATAAATGGAAATTTTATTTATCTGGTGAAGCGTTGAAAAACCATGCTCCATTTCCAGCAGAAATACTAACTCCAAAACCCGGATCATCCGTAAGTTCAGGTAGTGTATCGTTGTCATGGTCCTTCTCTGATATTGATGCTAATGACACTCATAGTTTTGATTTATATCTTGATCAAAATGAAGATAACCCTGCTACAAAAAAAATTATCTCTAACTATGGAGCAAGAAAAAGAACAATTTCATTAAACACACCTGGAATTTATTATTGGAGAGTAGTAACAAAAGATAATCATGGAACATCATCAGATTCTGGGATATCAACCTTTACTGTTTTAGAATAAAACTATAGAAGAGATAAAAAGTAATCAATTTCACTTTTAGTATTATAAAAATTTATACTTATTCTTATACCACTTCCTCTTTGTGAGCAAACTATGTTATTATCTAAAAGATGTTTATATAACTTTTCATCTCCTTTAATATTGAAAATATTTGAATGCTTGGTTCTTTTAGTAGTTTTAGAGTTTAACAATTTTTTTTTCTTGAGTTTATCTAAAGTATAACAAGAGAGAGAATTGATTAATTTTTCAACTTTATCTATTCCGAAATTTGATAGTTTTTGTAAAGAAAAAAACAAACTCCCAAAACTTAGAGTGTCATGATGTCCAGGTTCAAACAAATCAATAAAATTTTCGAAATCTATATTGAAATGAGGGTGTTTAAACTTATTATTAAATGAAATAAAACCATTACCATATCCACCTAATAGCCATTT
>JABJFE010000133.1 GCA_018662905.1 Flavobacteriaceae bacterium | reverse complement strand
TGATAAAGTTTTAGAAATAGGGACTGGATCAGGATATCAAACTGCAGTTTTAATGGAAATTTCTAAAAATGTTTACACAATAGAAAGACAACATAAATTATACAGAAAAACCAAAAAATTATTGTCAAAACTGAATTATTATCCAAACAGGGTTGTATACGGAGATGGATATATAGGTCTTAAAGAAAAACAACCATTTGACAAAATACTAGTGACTGCTGGTGCCGAAGAAATTCCTAAAAAATTATTAATTCAACTTAAGATTGGAGGTAAAATGGTTATTCCAGTTGGAAAAGAAGTTCAGGAAATGATAGTGGTTAAAAGAATATCTAAATTAAGATTTGAAAGAGAAAATCATGGAAACTTTAAATTTGTTCCTTTTTTAAAAGACGTAAATTAGATTTTCTTAAGTCTGTCTAAATTTATTTTATTTTCTCTCTCTTTAATAACTTGACGTTTATCATAAGTCTTTTTACCTTTTGCTAGTGAAATTAACACTTTTGCAAACCCTTTTTCATTTATAAATACTTTTAAAGGAATTATAGTTAGACCTGTATTCTTAACATCCTTGTTAAGTTTTTTTAATTCTTTTTTATTTAACAAAAGTTTTCTTTGAGATTTAGTTTTGTGATTATAGTGGTTTCCAAACTCATATTCATCAATAAACATGTTAATTATAAATAATTCTTGATTATCATTAAATTCACAAAAACTTTCTGAAATAGAAGCTTTATTAAGTCTAATCGATTTAATCTCCGTTCCAGTCAAAACTATTCCAGCTTTATATTGATCTATCAACTGATATTCAAACTTTGCTTTTTTATTTAATATATTTACCTGCTTATTCACAAAGACAAAGTTACAAGTATTTTTAAAAATGGCTAAACTAAACTGGATTGAGGTTAATGATTTTAATGATTTTAATGATAATAATGGTTTTATTGTAATATTTAAACATTCTTATAGGTGTATAATTAGCAGGATAGTTTTAAAAAAATTTGAATTTGAATCTGATAATAGTATTACAAATATCAAATACTTTCTAATTGATGTTCTTAAAAATAGAGAAATATCAAACAAAATTGCTTCTGTCTTTAATATCGATCATGAGTCTCCTCAGTTAATAATTATTAAAAACGGAGAATTAGTTCATAATTCATCCCATTCTGATATTTCATTTAGTGATGTTATCCATAGAGTTGATTAATTGTTAATTATTTATTAATAATATGTTTAATATATCTATTGGATTAAGAAATTGGTTCTTAAATTTACATTCTAAAATTTAATAAATGAGTGTAGACACAGAGATTTTTAATTTAATTGTTAAAGAAGAAAACAGACAATTAAATGGAATTGAATTAATAGCATCTGAAAATTTCACAAGTCCTGATGTAATGTTGGCAACAGGTTCAGTATTAACAAATAAATATGCTGAAGGTTATCCTGGAAAAAGATATTATGGCGGTTGTGAGGTTGTTGATGAAATAGAAACTATAGCAATTAATAGAGCTAAAGAACTGTTTGGAGCTGCTTATGCAAATGTTCAGCCTCATTCAGGATCTCAGGCAAACACAGCTGTTTATCACGCTTTTTTGAATCCAGGTGATAAGATTTTAGGTTTTGATTTATCTCATGGAGGACATTTAACACATGGTTCACCTGTTAATTTTAGTGGAAGATTATATAATCCAGTATTTTACGGAGTAAATGAACTAACAGGAAAATTAGATTATGACAATATTTCTGAGATTGCTTTAAAAGAAAAACCAAAATTAATTATTGCTGGAGCTTCTGCTTATTCAAGAGATATTGATTTTGAAAAATTTAGAGAAATTGCTGACTCAGTTAATGCATTTTTATTGGCAGATATTTCACATCCGTCTGGTTTAATAGCAAAAGGAATTTTAAATGATCCAATACCTCATTGTCATGTTGTGACTACCACTACACATAAAACTTTAAGAGGACCAAGGGGAGGTTTGATTTTAATGGGTGAAGATTTTGACAATCCTTTTGGTTTGAAATTCAAAAATGGGACATTAAAAAAAATGTCTTCATTATTAGATCTAGCTGTTTTTCCTGGTAATCAAGGAGGACCACTAGAACATGTTATTGCTGGAAAAGCAATCGCTTTTGGAGAAGCATTAACTGATAATTTCATGTCTTATATGGTTAAAGTTCGTCAAAATGCAAAGGCTATGGCAGAAGAATTCATTAAAAGAGATTATAAAATCATTTCAGGAGGTACAGATAATCACATGATGTTAATTGATTTAAGAAATAAGAATATTTCAGGAAAAGATTGTGAATTAGCATTGGTTAAAGCTGACATAACAGCTAATAAAAACATGGTTCCGTTTGATGATAAATCACCTTTTGTAACCTCTGGAATTAGATTTGGAACACCTGCAATTACAACAAGAGGATTGGATGAAAAAGATATGGTATTAATTGTTGAATTAATAGATAGGGTTATAAACAATTATGAAAATTCAGAAATAATTGGTTCCGTTAAAATTGAAGTAAATAATTTAATGAAAGGAAGATCTTTATTTAATTAATTTTTTTCAACTATTTGAATTTCAAATAATTTGTTCCAGTTTTTTCCTGTAATAAAAAATGTTTGTCTTTTTTTATTATACGCTATTCCATTTAAAACATCTAGCTTAGGATGATCTTTTACTTTTTCCTTCAAACCACTAAAATCTATCACTCCTTCAACTTGACCATTTATGGGATTTATTATTAATCCAACTTCTTTATTAAATTGATAAGTATTTGCATAAATTTTATTATTAAACCATTCAAGTTCATTAATCTTATTAATTACTTTATTGTTTGTAACAACATTAACGAAATCAATTTCTTCTAAATTATTACTATCCAATTTCCATATTTTTTCAGTTCCATCTGATTTGTAAATATATTTTCCATCGTTACACAATCCCCAACCTTCAACACTGTTATTATAATTAAATGAGTTTAATAATTTGAAATCATTCAAATTATAGACAAATCCCATTTTACTTTTCCAGGTTAATTGAAAAATTTTATCATTTAAAATTGTAATTCCTTCTCCAAAATAAGATTTATCTAAAAATAATTTTTCTAAAACCTCTCCTGTTTGATAATTAACCTTTTTTAACATTGAATAACCATATTGACCAGTTCCTTCATACAAAAAATCATTATTACTAAATTCAAGCCCTTGAGTATAGGAGTTAATATCGTGTGAAAATTCATTAATAATTTTATAGGAATATATTTTTGGTTTTATTGAGGAATAAATAACAAATTCTTTATTTATAATATATTGTTTGTCATCAACACTAAAAGTAGCTTTTAATATATTTTTTCCTAATTTGTTATTCAATAAATAAGGACTAGAAACTAAATTATCATCAATTTCAAACTCAAGATTAGAAATGATTTTACTTGAGGGATTATTAATAAAGAATTCTATTTTATCATTGTTTTTTAGAAATTCTTTTGTTTTGATAATATCAATATTAAAGTTCTCTTTTGACGCAGAACCACATGATGATATTAAAAAAAATAATATTAGTATAGTTGATCTAATTTTCATTTAGTTTTTTTTCAAATTTAGTTATTAATTATTTTTTCTAAAGATATTTATTTGATAAAACATATATATATTTGCAATGGGCAAGTCTTACACAACCAGCTCCTATTTAATTCCCCCAGGGTGGGAACACAGCAAGGGTAGATAGTTGTAGCGGTGTGATGTAAGTAGCTTGCCCTTTTTTTTAAAATATGTCTAAAGTTATTTTAATCACAGGCGCATCCTCAGGAATAGGAAAATCTATTTCTCTATTTCTAACTTCAAAAGGATATAAAGTTTATGGTACCTGTAGAAATCCAAATAAGTATGATATTTCAGAGTATGCATTATTAAAATGTGATATAACATCTAGTGTCGAAATAAAAAAAACAATAAAATATATTCTCAGTATTGAAAACCGAATTGATGTATTGATTAATAATGCAGGTATTGGAATTACCGGTCCACTTGAAGAAACATCTGAGACAGATATTAAAAGTGCATTCCAAACGAATTTATTGGGGCCAATAGCAATAATTAAGGAATGCATACCATCAATGAGAGAAAATAATACTGGTTTAATAATAAATATTACTTCTGTGTTAGGTTATTTTGGAATTCCCTTTAGAGGAATCTATTGTGCTACTAAAAGTTCCCTTGAAATCATTGGCGAAGTATTTAGCATGGAACTCAAAAAGTTTAATATTAATGTTGTCAATGTAGCTCCTGGAGATTTTAAAACAGACATAGCCTTAAGAAGAATTGATTCTAAATCAAATAATTTATCATATTACACAGATGATTATTCTAAATCTTTAAAATCCGCAAATAAACATGTCGAAAATGCATCAAATCCAGACTTGGTTTCAAAGCTTATTTATAAAATAATCAATACAAAAAACCCAAAAATTCATTATAAAGTGGGTCAGTTTATTCAAAAATTTTCAATAGTTTTAAAGAATATTCTTTCTGATAGATTATATGAAAAAATACTTTTATATTATAGTAAAAATTAAACTATGAAATTCTTTATCGATACTGCAAATCTTGAACAAATTAAAGAAGCACAAGACCTAGGTGTTTTAGACGGAGTTACTACTAATCCATCATTGATGGCAAAAGAAGGAATAACTGGTCATAAAAATATTTTAAATCACTATGTTAAAATATGTGAAATTGTTGATGGAGATGTTTCTGCAGAAGTAATATCTACTGATTTCAAAGGAATGATTAAAGAAGGTGAAGCTTTAGCTAAATTACATCCGCAAATTGTTGTAAAAATTCCAATGATATTAGATGGAGTAAAAGCTTTAAAATATTTCTCAAATAAAGGGATTAAAACAAATTGTACTTTAATATTTTCCGTAGGTCAAGCACTAATTGCTGCTAAAGCTGGAGCAACTTATGTTTCACCATTTATAGGTAGATTAGATGATATTTCAACTGATGGTTTAAATCTAATTTCGGAAATCGCTAATGTTTATGATAATTACGCTTTTAACACACAGATACTTGCAGCTTCTGTGAGGCACACTATGCACATTATAGATTGTGCAAAGATCGGAGCAGATGTTATGACAGGACCATTATCTTCAATTAAAGGTCTAATAAAACATCCTCTTACGGATATTGGTTTAGAGAAATTCTTGTCAGATTATAAAAAAGGAAATTAATTATCATTTAAGTACTTTTCTAAGCTATTAAGATTAAATATTTCTAATATAACACCATCCGTTCCTGTTATAAGTACCTTATTTAAGTTATTTAATATCATTTTTTTACTCATTATTTCAAAATTTGCTGTTCTAAAGTTTCTAATTCTTTTGTTGTTGAATTTATTTAAGTAATTATTTTTCCATTTTATATTCTCGTCATTGATATTTATTAAATTGAAATTATAGTTTGAATGTTTAGCACTTAATAAATTGACTTTATTAAATAGATTTACTTGATGTGCATTTTGATCATAAGACCAAAAAACAAAAATATTTTTATTATTAAAATTAACATGAGAGCTAATTTCTTTATTAATGTTTTTTTCATTAAAAAGATTTATTTGAGGAAAAACTTTTCCTGATTGAAGAGAAGAAATATTATCATAAAGCATTGAAATTTCGCTGTTGGTACTTTTATTATCAGATATTTTTAAAAACTCATAAATAAATTGATCTATGTTAATCAATAACTTTTCCTCTAACAGATATTCATATGCAATAAACCTTAATAATTTTGTTTTAATTGTCTGATTTGATATATGATTTTTAATGTAATTTAATCTCGACAAATTGAAATTTAAATTATAATCATATCCTTTTTTCTCAGAAAAAGATTCATTAATAGACTTAAGTGTAATGTAGTCTAAATAAGGTTTAAAGTGCGATAATTCATATATGTTTAAGTCAATTTTATTTCTATAATTATTGAAAAAACTAACATTTGTTGAATGGTTTTTTTTATTTAATATAATATAGTTTTCAATATGTGAATACAGTGGAATAAGGATAGCATGATTTATTATTAAGTCTGAAATATAATTAGTTTTAATTGAAGATTTATAATTTGAATAATGTTTGGTTTTTATGTTTTTTAAAGAGTCAATAATTTGTTTAAACACTCTTTTGGAAGACTTATAGTTTGACTTAACATAATCTTCTTCTTCTTCATGCTCTAGAAAAACATCTATTAAATAATTATTTTTCGAAGAACCTTTTCCAGAAAAAACTAATGATTCGTCAAAGTCTAAGGAATTTAATCTTAACACTAAACTATCTCCCTTTTCTATTATTAGATACTGAAATTCAGGAAGATGTACAAAATTATATAGTCCATTACTTAAATTATCTAAAGAGGAAGAAAAGATTCCGTCACTGTTAATTTTAATATTTTTAATGACTATTTCATCCTTTAATAATTGGATTTGATTATTAGTTGGTTTAATAATTTTTCCATTTAAAAAAGTCACATTTTGATTATTACACGCTAAAATGGATGTAATTAAGAAAAAATAAATGATTTTTTTAAACATGTTTTATACTTCTTTTGTTTATTTTTTTAATTTAAATAATAATATAGAATATTCATAACCTTGATTTTATTAAATTTGCAAAAATTTTAAACTCATTTTTATGTTAAGTGTTTCTAACCTCTCTGTTCAATTTGGCAAAAGAGTATTGTTTGATGAAGTTAACACTTCTTTTGTAAAAGGAAACTGTTATGGCATTATTGGTGCCAACGGAGCAGGTAAATCAACATTTTTAAAGATTTTATCAAAATCTATTGAACCTAATTCAGGAAATATTCACTTAGAAAGTGGTAAGAGAATGTCTGTTTTGGAGCAAAATCACTTTGCTTTTGATGATAAACAAGTATTAGAAACAGTTATAATGGGTAATAAAGATCTTTTTAGTATTAAAAAGGAAATGGATGAGATTTATGCTAATCCAGACTTTTCTGATAAAGACAGTGATAGAGTAGGAGTTCTTCAATTAAAATACGAAGAAATGGATGGTTGGAATGCTGAAAGCTCTGCTGCTGCATTATTATCCAATTTAGATATAAAAGAAGAACACCATTACAAAAGCATGAGTGAATTAGACGGTGTTCAAAAAGTAAAAGTTTTATTAGCACAAGCTTTATTTGGTAATCCTGATGTATTAGTAATGGATGAACCGACAAACGATTTAGATTTCGAAACAATTAAATGGTTAGAAAATTTTATATCAAATTATGATAATACTGTTATTGTTGTATCGCATGATAGACACTTTTTAGATTCTGTTTGTACTCACATTTCAGATATTGATTTTGGGAAAATAAATAATTATTCAGGAAACTATACGTTTTGGTATGAATCGAGTCAGTTAGCATTAAGACAAAAGACTCAACAAAACAGAAAATCTGAAGAAAAGAAAAAGGAGCTTGAGGATTTTATTGCTAGGTTCAGTGCAAATGCATCTAAATCTAAACAAGCCACCTCAAGAAAAAAAATGCTTGATAATTTAAAAATTGAAGATATAAAGCCATCATCCAGAAGATATCCAGCTGTAATTTTTACATCTGAGCGTGAAGCAGGAGATCAAATACTTTCAGTTGAAAATTTAAGTTTTTCTGATTCTAATAGTACATTATTTGATAAAATCGATTTTAATTTGAATAAAGGTGATAAAGTTGTATTGTATTCAAAAGATACTAGAGCCACTACAGCATTTTATGAAATACTGAATAACAAAATTAAATCAAATACAGGAAGATTTGATTGGGGAATTACAACAAGTCAAGCATATTTACCTCTGGATAACAGCTCATATTTTCACGATAAAATATCTTTAGTTGATTGGTTAAGACAATGGTCAAAAAACGATGAAGAAAGAGAAGAAGTATTTATAAGAGGTTTTTTAGGGAAAATGATATTCAGTGGCGAAGAGGCATTGAAAAATTGCGATGTTCTTTCTGGAGGTGAAAAAGTAAGATGTATGCTTTCAAGAATGATGATGTTAAGATCTAATGTTTTAATGTTTGATGAGCCAACAAGTCATTTAGATTTAGAATCTATTACTGCTTTAAATAATTCAATTAAGAAATTTAAAGGAAATGTCATTTTAAGCACTCACGATTTCGAATTTGCTAAGTCTGTAGGAAATCGAGTAATAGAATTAACACCAAATGGTGTTATAGATAGATTAACAACTTTTGATTCTTACATTAGTGATCCTAAAATAAAAGAGCTTAGAGCTAAATTATATAGTTAAGCTGGATAGAATTAATTTAGAACTTTTTAGTTGATCCTCAAATACGTATATGAATATATCATCGTTAGGATTATAACCAAATCCTGAAAGAATAGCTGATTGTTTTTTATTAATTATTATCGGATTGATTTTGTTGGCAATCAACTCTATTTCTAATCTTTTTGACTCAATAAAAGAGCCCTTAAACAATAATACTTGTTTTTGCATCTAAATTATTTATGATCGTAACTTAGCTTTAAACTTAGATTCAATTTTAGATTGTATTTTATTCATTGTCATTGATATTTCCTTTTCAGAAAGTGTTTTTGAATGATCTAATAAAGTAAAGTTTAATGTATAAGATTTTTGTCCTTTAGGTAATTTATCATCTTCATAAACATCCGTTAAAGTCATTTTAGATAAATTTTTAATATTGGATTGATTTAATATATAATCTTCAATTGTTTTATAATGAATTTCATTTTCAAATAAAAAATTTAATTCTCTTTTTACATTTGGAAACTTTGATAGTTTAATATATTTAAAAAAATCATTATTATATATTTTTAGTATGTAGTCAACATTTAAAGAGGCATAGTAAACTTTACTTTTAATATCAAATTCGGAAAGGTATTCAGTTTTTACATCTCCAATTAATGCAAGATTATTAGTTTCATGAAATAAACCTAATGTGTTATTAAAACCATTATGACTTATAACTTTTTCGGATGTTTCTATAGAGAGTTTACTTAAAATATTTAAAACTATATTTTTAAGAATATAAAAATCAGAGTTTTCGTTTTTATTGTTCCACGAACTATTAAATAAATCATTTGTAAAAACTATACTAAGCCTTCTTGATTCTATTGTTTTTCCATCTGATAATTCATAAATTTTTCCAAATTCAAAAAATTTATTATTCTTGTTTTTTCTATTTAAATTAAATTTTAGTGTTTTTAAACTAGACTCTAATAAACTTGTTCTTAGTTGAGAAATATCTGAGCTAATAGAGTTAATTATTGTTACACTATCTCTCTCTGAAATATTTAATTTATTATTAGTAAGAGAGTTATTCATTATTTCATTAAAACCAAATGGAGTTAATATATTAGATATTATATTTTCAATTTGATAACTTTTGTTGGAACCCTCTGAACTAATAGGGATTGACAATTTATTGGATAAGTTTATTTCATTGTATCCATATATTCTAAGAATTTCCTCAACTACATCACATTCTCTAGTAACGTCATGTCTGTAAAATGGGACGGTTATACCCACACCAGTTTCTGTAATATTATTAATTTTAAAATCTAATGATGTTAAAATTGATTTAATTTCTTCTCTAGGAATTTCTTGACCAATTAATTTATTTGTTTTATCAAAATTTAAAAGTATTGATATTTCATCAGGTTTATTTGGGAATTCATCAATAATATCACTTGAAATAGTACCATTACATAATTCACAAATTAATATCGCTGCTCTTTTCAATGAATAGTCTACGGAATCAATAGAGATTCCTCTTTCAAATCTAAATGAAGCGTCGCTATTTATACCATGTTGTTTAGCAGTTTTTCTTATAGATATTGGGTCAAAATAAGCACTTTCTAAAAATATTGATTTTGTTTCACTAGTTATTCCATGATCTTTTCCTCCAAAAACACCAGCAATACACATTGGAGTTTCAGAATCACATATCATTAAATCTGTTTTAAGTAGTTTTCTAACCTCTCCATCCAATGTAATAAACTCTGTGCCTTGTTTTAAGGTCTTGACATTAATTGATTTAGTTGTGATTTTATCAAAATCGTATGCATGTAATGGTTGCCCGATTTCGTGCAAAACATAATTAGTAACATCTACAACGTTATTTAATGGACTTAGTCCAATAGATTTTAACCTATTCTTTAACCAAATTGGTGATTCTTTTACTGTAATATTATCTATACACACTCCAGAAAACCTTCGACATGATTGAATATTTTCAATATTTATATTAATTTTTTGAGTTCTTGAATTTACATGAAAAGATGATACAGATGGCGTTATTAACTCTAGTTTAAAGCCTTTATGCATTAATGCTGCTCTAAGATCTCTTGCAACACCAAGATGACTCATAGCATCAGAACGATTGGGGGTTAAACCAATATTAAAAATTTTATCAGAATAATTTTTATATATCTCAGAAACCTTAGTTCCAATTTTTATTTTACTTTCTAAAACAACAATACCATCATGTGAATTTCCGATACCAATTTCATCTTCAGCACAAATCATTCCTTGACTAATTTCACCTCTTATTTTACTTTTAGTGATTTTAAATTTATCATTATTAATAGGGTGTAAGGTTGTACCTACAGTTGCAACAATAACTTTTTGATTTAACTGCACATTGGGAGCACCACAAACAATTTGTAATATATTTTCATCTCCTATATTAACTTTAGTAAGTTTTAATCTATCAGCATTTGGATGTTGTTCACAATAAACTATTTCTCCAACAACAAGACCAACTAAACCTCCTTTATACTGTTCATAGTTCTCAATACCCTCAACCTCCAAACCTATATCAGTAAGAATTTCTGATACTTCTTCAATTTTTAAATCAATTTTTAAAAATTCTGATAACCAATTAAACGATATGTTCATTAATAATAATTTTTGTTTTCAAAGATACAATTAAGAATATTTAAATTAAATAATAACTTAACTTATATGTTTCCATAAAAGTGTGTTTTTAGTTTTTTTATTAAATTCTTCTTTTATTAATTTGTTTTCGACTTTGACCAATCTTTGATCTACTGAAATAATTTTTTTTACATCATCTCTTGCAGATTCTAAAATTTCTTTATCTGTAATTATATTTGCGAGCTTAAGATTTAATAGTCCACTTTGTTGAGTACCTAATAAATTTCCAGGTCCCCTTATTTCCATATCTACTTCAGCAACTTTAAAACCATCATTAGTGCTAGTCATAGTTTTTATTCTTTTTCTCGCATCAGAACTAAGCTTATTTGATGTCATTAATATACAATAACTATTTTCAGATCCTCTACCAACTCTTCCTCTCAACTGGTGAAGTTGTGACAATCCAAACTTTTCTGAACTTTCAATTACCATTACACTAGCATTTGGGATATTGACTCCCACTTCAATAACAGTCGTTGAAACCATAATATTAGTTTTCCCCTCTTTAAATCTTTTCATTTCTATAGCTTTATCTTCAGATTTCATCCTACCATGTAAAATACTAATTTGATATTTGCTATTAGGAAACTCCCTTGAAATACTTTCATATCCATCCATTAAATCTTTATAATCTAATTTTTTCGATTCCTCAATTAAAGGGTAAACAACATATACCTGACGTCCTTTATTAATTTCATCTTTTAAAAATTTAAAAATCTCTAGCCTGTTTCTATCTGATCTGTGAACTGTCTTAACTGCCTTTCTTCCAGGTGGAAGCTCATCAATAATTGATATATCTAAATCCCCGTAGACACTCATAGCTAAAGTTCTTGGTATAGGTGTGGCGGTCATAACTAGAACGTGAGGAGGAGTGATGTTTTTTTTCCAAAGCTTAGATCTTTGAGCTACTCCAAATTTATGTTGTTCATCAATAATAACAAATCCTAAATTCTTGAACCTGACATTATCTTCTAAAACTGCATGAGTTCCAACTAAAATATTTATCTCTCCGTTGATTAAATCAGAAAATAATTTAATTCGATCTTTCTTTGTAGATGAGCCGGTAAGTATATTAACAGTAATATTTATTTTATTTAAAGAATCGTTTAAACTATTAAAATGCTGTTGTGCTAAAATTTCAGTAGGTGCTAAAAAACAAACTTGAAAATTATTATCAATAGCTATCAATGAGCTTAACAAGGCGACTATTGTTTTTCCAGAACCGACATCACCTTGAAGAAGTCTATTCATTTGAGCATTTGAAGAGAAATCTTTTCGAATCTCTTTTATGACTCTTTTTTGAGCATTTGTCAATAAAAAAGGCAAATGGGATTTATAGAACTTATTAAAACTATCTCCCACTTTTGAAAAATTAAATCCTTTAAATTTTGATTTTTTTGAGATATTACTCATTAAAAATTCAAGCTGTAAGTAAAAAAACTCTTCATATTTTAATCTAAATTCAGCTTTTGACAAAAGTTCATGATTTGATGGAAAATGAATATTTCTGTAAGCTTGTTGTTTAGAAATCAGTGAATATTTCTCATTAATTTCTTTGCTTAAATTTTCTTTTAAAAAATTAATTGAAGTGTTTATAATATTAAATATTACTTCTCTAAAAAATTTATTAGTTATTCCTCTTGACAAAACTCTTTCGTTTGAACTATAAATAGGTAATAATCCTTCGACTTGTTTATTTTTAAATTCTGAAAAAACATCCAATTCTGGATGTGCAATTGAAAATTTGTTTAAATACCAATTTGGTTTTCCATACAATACATAATCTGTATTTAATTTAATTGATTTCTCTATCCATTT
>JABJFE010000066.1 GCA_018662905.1 Flavobacteriaceae bacterium | reverse complement strand
TGGTTTTTAGGATTTGCAATTCTTTTTCTAAGTTTGGAATTAATTGTTTTTGAAAAGAAAACATATTGGGTAAAAAAACTAAATTTATTTAATGAATAGAATCATATTAATATTATTATTTTTTTGTATTAAGGTTAACTCTCAAGAAATAGCTATTAATAAGGATTCAAATAATTTGACTTTGGATGGTAATGTTGAATTTGCTGACAAGAATTTAATTGAAGCTGAAAAATTTTATAGAAAGTCAATTTCAAAGGATTCTTTAAATATAAAAGCTTCTTATAATTTAGCTAATTCATTTTATAGGAGTGAACTGAAACAAGAGGCAATAAACCAATACAAATCTTCAATTAAAAAGGCAAAAAGCAAAGAAACTCTTCACAAGTCTTTTCATAACTTGGGCAATATATACATGCAGAATGAAGATTATCAGAATGCTGTCAATTCATTTAAAAACGCATTACTTAATAATCCAACTGATGACGAAACCAGGTACAATTATGTATTAGCCAAAGAGTTATTGAAAAACGAACAAAAAGACAATAAAAAAGACGACAAAGACAAGAAAGACGATAAGGACAAGCAGAAGGACAAGGATAAGAAGAAGGACAAAGATAAGGATAAGGATAAGAAGAAGGACAAGGATAAGAAAGACGACAAAGATAAGAAGAAGGACAAGGATAAGAAAGACGACAAAAACAATGATAAAAAAGAAAAGCCTAAACCAAATAAAATATCTCCAGAGCAACTAAAAAATTTGCTTAAAGCAATGGATAATCAAGAAAAAAAAGTTCAACAAAAGATTAACAAAAAGAAAATGAAAGGAAGTCCTGTTAAGAACAAAAAAGACTGGTAATTAAAACATGAAACTGAGATTTTATATATTTTTATTTTTTGCTATCACTATAATGAGTAATCTAAACGCTCAGGACGATTCTATTAGTTTTGAGGCTATTTTGAGCAAAAAATCTTTAGGAATTAATGAGAACCTTAGGGTTGATTTTAAAATGAATAAGGATGGAGATAACTTTACCCCACCTAGCTTCAAAGGATTTACAGTTGTTGGAGGCCCTAACCAATCCGTTAGTAACATGTGGGTAAACGGCAAGAGAACTTTTTCTAAAAGTTATTCATATTTTTTAACCCCTACTAAAAAAGGCTCACTTATAATTGGGCAAGCTACTATAGAAATAGATGATAATATTTATAAAACTTTACCAGTTAAAATTAGTGTAAGTGAATCCGTCGCGGTAAGTAAAGATCCAAATGATCCGACCTACGTTGTCAACGAAAACCTACATTTAGTGGCGGAGATTTCAAACACGAACCCTTATTTAAATGAGGGTATTTCAATTGTGTATAAATTATTCTACTCTCCTCAAATTAATGTTACTAATGTAGGGGAAATTGAAACACCTGAATTTGAAAATTTTTGGTCTCAAAACATAAAAATTCCTAGGCTCCAAATAGAGCGAGGATCTTTTAAGGGAGATAATTATAATTTCGTTACTTGGAAAAAAACTGTTTTATATCCACAAAAATCAGGAAAACTGGATATTCTCCCACTTTCACTAGATGTTTCGGTTGATGTTCCAACAAACAGAAGAGATTTTTTTGGGAATAGAATATATAATCAAGTTTCAAAAAAAGTAACAGCAGGAAAAAGATCAATTAATGTTAAAGCATTGCCTGGTAATGCTCCAGAAAGTTTTAACGGAGCGGTTGGAAAATTTGATATTAAATTAAACACCAATAAAACAGAGTTAAATGCCTCAGAATCTTTGCAAGCGATTGTTAAAATTTCAGGAAAAGGAAATTTAAAACTGTTTTCACCACCATCTGTTCAGGTGCCAAACTCCCTGGAGAAATATGATCCTGAATACAATGAAAAAGTATCAACAAGCCTTGCAGGAATGAAAGGTTTTATTTCAAATACCTACACTCTAGTCCCTCAATTTCAAGGAAAGTACCCTATAAGATCCGTTGAATTTACTTTTTTTAATCCACAACTAAATAAATACGAAACAATTAACTCTGAAGATATAATAATTAATGTTTTAGAGGGGCCATTGTCTTTAGATGAAAATAATATCAACACAATAAATACCCAGAGTTCAAATAACATTTTGCCCTCAATTAATCAGTTTAAATTTATTAAAACTGATTCTGATTTAGTCAAAATCAACTCCAAACCTTTCATATATTCATTAAGCTTTTATTTAATTTTAATATTTCCAGTATTAGCAATTTTGTTGTTAGTTATATTTTTTAAATCAAACAATATTACAAGTTCCAAATTAAAAGAATCGAAATCCAGAAGGGCGAACAAGCTTGCTAAAAAATATTTATCAGAAGCCAGAAAAAATTTAGAAAATAAAGACATGTTTTATGTTGCTTTAGAAAAAGCACTTCACAATTTTTTAAAATCAAAACTGTTTATTGAAACTTCGGATTACAGTAAAGAAAAGATTTCAAAGTTACTTTACAGTAAAGATATTGAAAAAGAGTCATTGGAATTGTTTATTAAATTAATTGAAAATTGTGAGTTTGCAAGGTTTACGCCGGCTTCTGAGTTTAAAATAAATAATGACTACGAAAATGCAGTAAAGGTCATTACAAAAATTGATAAAGAAATTTAAAATGGAAAAAATAATTATCCTTTGTAGCTTCTTTTTTTGTGGAATTATTTTCTCTCAAACAGAAAATGAAGTTGGTTTTAAATCTGGTATTGAGCTATACAATAAAGGAGATTATAATGAAGCAATTAATTTATTTGTTAAAATAATTAATAACGGAGAACATTCGGATGAATTATACTTTAATTTGGGGAATAG
>JABJFE010000129.1 GCA_018662905.1 Flavobacteriaceae bacterium | reverse complement strand
TATCTACTTGAAGAAGCACACGTAGCAACAGTTACAGGAGATGCATTTGGGTCACCAAATAATATTAGAATTTCTTATGCCGCATCTAATGAAAATATTATTAATGCAGTTAAAAGAATAAAAAAAGCAGTCTTAATTAGTTAATTTTTCCAAAAATATGGTGTAAAAAATATTAGTACTGTAAATAATTCTAACCTACCTACTAACATTAAAAATGAACACCAGTATTTGCCTATTTCAGGCAAACTATCAAAGTTAGTAGTTGGACCAAGTGATCCTAAAGCAGGACCAACATTACCCAAAGATGAGGCAGCACCGCCTATTGCTGAAGCAAAATCAAGGCCTAATGCACTTAAAACACCAGCTCCAATAATAAATAAAATTAAGTACAAAATAAAAAAAGCTAGTACGTGAATGATAATTGGTTTTTCAACAACATGATTATTATGTCTTAAGGGAAAAATTGCATTTGGATGAAGAGATCGTTTAAACTCTAAAAATCCATTTTTTATTAATATTAAATGACGCAAAACCTTAACTCCACCAGATGTTGAGCCCGATGATCCACCCATAAACATAATTCCAAAAAATAACATTGTCAAAAAGGGTGTCCAAGAAACAAAGTCTCCCGTAACAAATCCAGTTGTAGTTACAAGTGCAACAACCTGAAAAAGAGAATGTCTAAAACTACTCTCAAATTTTCCCAAAACTTCAGGGTGGTAAACTTCTGTTGAACTTAAATTTACATTAAAAAATAAAATTATAGTTGAAATAATTACAAATACAGAAATAAATGAAACATACCATTTAAATTCAGTGTCTTGAAATATTTTTTTAAATTTTCCAGTAAGTCCAAAATAAATTAAAACGAAATTTGTACCAGCCAAAAACATAAAGAAAATAATAATATACTGTATTAAAGGTGAATCATTCCAAAACCCTATACTTTCATTTTTAGTTGAAAAACCACCAGAGGCTATATTACTCATTGAATTATTTAAAGCATCAAAAAGACTCATTCCCGCAAACTTTAGCAGAATAGTTTCTAACAGAGTTAAGCCAACATATATCAACCATAATCTTTTTGCAGTATCACTAATTCTGGGATGAATCTTATCACCTGTTAGCCCAGGTGCCTCAGCAGAAAAAAGTTGCATTCCTCCTATTCCAAGCAAAGGTAAAATTGCGATAGCAAGCACAATAATTCCCATTCCGCCAAGCCAATGAGTCATACTTCTCCAAAAAATTATACTTTTAGGTAAAGCATCTATATCATTAATTACTGTTGAACCCGTTGTGGTATAACCAGACATTGTTTCAAAAAAAACATTAGAAAATGAAGAAATAGATTCTGTAACAATGTAGGGAAGCATTCCTGAAAAAACCATGGTAAGCCAACCCAAAACTACTATGAAATATGCATCTCTTTTATTTATTTTTCTATCATTATTTTTTGAAATAGCCATTAATATCCAACCGAGAAAAATGACTAACAATGAAACTAATGTCATTTCATTTAAGACACCATCATTTGTTAAATAACTTACAAATGCTGAAATAAGCATTGCAAAACCATTAAACATTAACAATAACCCTAATATGTAAAAAATTAATTTTTTATTGAGCTTAGACATTATTTATTTATAAAAATAAGCTTTCTACTTTTTTTATACTTTCAGGTTTGGAACAAACTAGAACTCTATCCCCTAACTTAATTTCAAAACCTCCAAGAGCTATAACACCTTCATTATTCCTTATAACTCCTCCAATAATCGCAGTTAATGGAAAATCAAGATCCATAATTTTTTTATTTAAAACTTTAGAATTTTCATTAACAATAAATTCTACTATTTCAGCATCCATATCATTTAACATTGCCAATTCAACAATATCACCATTTCGAACGAACTTAAAAATATCATTTGCAGCAAGTAATTTTTTATTAATCAAACTATCAATACCTATAGACTGTGAAAGGTTAAAGTAATCCATGTTTTCAACCAAAGCGATAGTTTTTTTTACTTTTTTAGATTTAGCCATCATACAAGACATAATATTTGTCTCAGAATCTCCACTAGTTGAAATAAAAGCATCCATATTTTCTAAATTTTCTTCAACAAGAAGATCAAGATTTCTCCCGTCTACATTTAATACCATAAGATCAGGCAACTCTTCAGCAATATCATTAGCTTTTTGTTCGTTGATTTCAATTAATTTAATATTTAAACCTTGAGCACTTAATTCTTTTGACAACTTAGACCCTACTCTTCCTGCACCAAGAATCATTACATTTTTAACTTTTTGTTTCTCAGTGCCCATTAAATTATATAATTCATCAAGACCCTTTTTATTAGTTATAAAATAAACATGATCACATTCACAAAAAATAGTATTTCCTCTTGGGATAATAGTTGATTCGCTATCTTCTCTTTTTAAAGCTATAGGCATAAAATGCACACCTGGAAAAACAGAGGCAGCTTCCATAACAGTTTTTCCAATAAAAGGGGCATTTTTTTCGAGTCTAACAGCCATCATTTTTAATATACCATCATCAAAATCGTGACTATTAGTAAAAGCAGATTCACTAATAATTGATTTAATTTCATCAGCAGCTAAATTTTCAGGCGAAATAAGTTCGTCTATTCCAATAAGATCAAAATCAATTTCGTTACAGTCCTTTATAAATTCGGTGTTAGAAATTCTAGCTATAGTTCTTTTAGCACCTAGCTGTTTTGATAAAAAACAAGTTGTAAAGTTTGTAGTTTCAGAGGTTGTTAAAGACACAACTAAATCTGAATTTTCAACATTTGCTTCATTTAATACTGAAATTGATGCAGCGTTACCTTCAATAGTTTTAATATCTAGTTTATTTTCTGCAATGTTTAAACTTGATTTTTTATTATCAATCAAGGTAATATCATGAGACTCAAAAGAAAGTAATTTAGCCAAATGAAAGCCAACTTCTCCAGCCCCAGCAATTATAATTTTCATAAATACAACATTGTATTACAATGCAAATATACTTGATTTTAAAAAATCAAGTATATTTTTTTAATTATTATCATTCTTAAACATAATTTTCTTTATTACATTTGATTTCAAATGAGAACATTTTTACTTTTTTTAACTCTTTTTTTCTTGACAACAAGTATTTATTCACAAAGAAATAATGTAAAAATTAATAACCTTCAAAATTTTGACCAAAAAAAAGTACATTTTGGATACTATATCGGCATAAACAACTATAATTATAAATTAGATTACTTATTAAACCCAAACAAAAGAACTTTAATCCGTGAACAAACTGGTATTAATGTAGGTTTAATTGGAGATTTAAAATTGAGAAAAAATCTTAATTTAAGGTTTGAGCCTGGACTATACACAAATAAGTCTGAAATAGTTTTTTATGATAGGCAAAATTTCACAAAAAGTAGTGACACATTGAGATCAATAAAATCAACCTATATTCATTTACCACTTTTAATAAAGTATAGTGCTAAAAGGTATAACAACGTAAAACCCTATCTTTTAGGTGGATTATCAACATCCTTTAATCTATCAAGTAATCAAAATAGCCCTGAAGACAACAACAACGGAGTGTTTAGATTAAAATCAAATAATTTTTACTATGAATTGGGTTTTGGAATAGATTTTTATCTCCAATATTTTAAATTTTCTCCTTCTTTGAGAGGTATTTTTTCATTAAAAAATGAATTAGTTCCTGATTTAGATTCAAAAAGTCCATGGACAGGGAATATTAACAAAATGTCTACAAGGGCAATTTTTATAAATTTTTCTTTTCATTAAACTTTCTTGAAAACTCTGATAAAATGATTCCTACTGAGTTTGAAAGGTTTAGACTTTCAGGATAATTTTCACTATTAAATCTTGGAATTGTTAGTTCAACATCTAAAATCGACCTAAGGTTATCTGAAATACCATTAGCCTCGTTACCAAAAACTAAGATTCCCTTATCCACTATAATTTTATTTTCAAAAATTGATTCTCCTTTGATAAAAGTTCCATATTTAATTATAGATTTTGATTTTAAAAAATTTGATAAATCTAAATATGTGATGTTAATTCTAGACAAAGAACCCATTGCCGATTGAACAACTTTTGGATTATAACAATCTACTGAGTCTACAGAACAAATTATATCATTAATCCCGAACCATTCGCACGTTCTTATTATTGTACCTAAATTACCAGGATCGTTTATAGATTCTAAGCCAACTAATAATTTATTCTCGTTCACAGGTTTTTCAATAGGAATTGTAAAAATTGCTAAATGATCTTTTGGATTAGTTAAAAAACTAATCTTTGATAGTTCAGATTCTGAAATCTGAACTGTATTAGTCAAATTAAAATCAGAAATATTAATGGAAAATAATTTATGAAGATCATATTTTGAATTAATAAATTCGGAAACTGATTTTTTTCCCTCGACAATAAACATTTTATTTAAATGACGTTGTTTTTTATTTTTCAAACTTTTAATCAGTTTTATTTGGTTTTTGCTAAGCATTAATAATGATGTATTTTTGAATTACAATTATAAAGTGAAAAAATTTATAACAAAAATAACATTATTTGTAATTACAACTATAACTGTAGTTAGTTGTAGTGTAACAAAAGATCTTAATAAAGGAAGCTTAGTACTTAAATCGAACGAAATATTTGTAAATAACTTGCAAATGACAACTGATTCATTATTCCCTCTTTTGGTTCAAAAAAAAAACACTTATATAATTGGTTTTCCTTTAGCTGGCAAACTGTATCAATCTTCAAAAGAAAATAGTGATTCAATATTCAATAAATGGATCAATAAAAAAGATAATAGAAAAAATCGACTAACATCAGTTTTATCCAAAAAACAAGTTTCACAATTAAACAACTATTATAAAGGGTTTAATAATTGGAAGAAAAAGAACGGTGAAAAATTAGAAATTATTGACTCTATAAAAACAAAAATTTCAATTGAAAATTTAAGATCATATTATAAAAATAATGGTTTTTTCAATTCTAAAATATCTTCAAAAATAATTATTGATCAAAATAATAATAAATTCGGAAAAGTTATTTACAATGTAAATACAGGAAATCAATATATTTTAGACACTATCTCAGTTAATATTGAATCTAAAATTTTAGAAACTATATTTAATTTAAATAAAGAAAATTCCAAATTAAAAGATAATTCAATTTTTAATACTAAGAATTTTGAATTAGAAAGAAATAGAATTGATAAATTATTTAAAAATTCGGGCATATATGATTTTCAAATAAATTCTATTTTTTTTAAAATAAGTCTTGACACAACTAATTTAAATTTTAATATTCCTGTTGAAATAGTAATTAAAGAAAAAGGCTTGAATCAATTTTACAAAAAACATACAGTAGACAAAATCAATTTATTTATAGAAAAAGAGGGAATAAATTCTAAAGTAAAAAAAATATTTAATTACGATTCTATTAATTTTTACTCAAATTTTTCTTTAGACTATAAACCTAAGATATTGTCAGATTTAATCCTTGTTAAAAAAAATGATTTATACAGTGATTCTAAAAGAACTAAAACAATTAATCAGTTAAATAATTTTGATAATTTTCAATATCCTTCAATTAGTTATAATTACATAAGTGAATCTGACAAACAATTAGAAGCTAATATATTTTTAGTCCCTAAAAAAAAATATTCATTTAGGTTTGGTTTGGACTTGAAACACTCAAATATTGAAGATATAGGACTAGCTTTTGAAACATCATTAATTAATAGAAATATTTTTAAATCTGGTGAAAAACTAGAATTTACAACTAGAGGAACTATAGGAAAATCTGCAAATACCACTATCTCTGAATACGGATTTGACTTGAGGTTTAAATTTCCAAAACTTTTTCCATCCTTTAATTTGAAGAAAATTATAAAAACAGAAAACAAGCCAACCACATATTTAAATATTGGAACTTCAAATCAAACAAACATAGGATTGGACAGGCAAAATTTCAAATTTGATTTAAATTATGATTGGTTCGATAAAAAGAATAGAAAAAATAATCTTAGTTTAATTAATATTGAATTTGTAAATAATAAGAATATTGTTAATTATTTTAATGTATACTCTAACTCTTTTAAATCCATTAATAATATAGCTAAAAGTTATAATTCTCCATCAAATTATTTTGATGTAAATAACAACTTGATTATTCCTGATGGAATAAATTCATTTATTAAAGAAGTTGTTTTAAATCAATTTTTAGTATCAAATGATGATTTAAAAAGAGTTAATTACATAAATGACAGAAAAAACAGACTAACATCAAACAATTTAATCATTGGATCAAGCTTTTCATTTTCTAATAGATCAAGAAAAAATATATTTGATAATAAATTTTCAGATTTTAAATTAAAAATTGAATTAGCTGGAAATATTACAAATCTTGCAAGTAATATTTTAAATGTCTCTAAAGATGAATTTGGAAACAATAAAATATTAGGATTGGCATATTCACAATTTATAAAATCTGAAACAGGGTATATTAAACATTGGCCAATTGGATTAAATTCTAAAATAGCTTTTAGAACATTTTTTGGAATTGCTATACCGTTTGGAAACTCAAATAGTATTCCTTTTTCAAAATCATTTTTTGCAGGAGGGTCAAATGACAATAGGGCATGGGAAGTTTACAGACTTGGACCAGGAAGCAGTGAAGCTTTGAGTGAATTTAATGAGGCGAATATGAAACTAGCAATGAATATTGAATACAGGTTTAAGATTCTAGGAAAATTAGATGGTGCTGTGTTCAGTGATTTTGGAAACATATGGAATGTATTTGACAACACTGAAGATTCCAAAAGAACTTTCAATAGTTTTAAAGATTTTGACGAAATAGCAATTGGAAGTGGAATAGGACTAAGATACAACCTAGGATATTTTGTTTTGAGACTAGATATGGGTTTAAAAACTTACAATCCTGTACTTGAACCTAAAAAAAGATGGCTTACAGATTTTAAACTAAAAAAAGCTGTATTCAATATTGGTTTAAATTATCCTTTTTAGGACCAATAATTCTTTTTATTTTAGCCCACTAATTAAAAATAAAAAATGAATAATCAAATCAAAGGTGGTGTTGCTACAGGTGACGAAGTTCAAGAAATTTTTAATCTAGCAAAAAATAAAAAATTTGCTTTGCCTGCAGTGAATGTAATTGGATCAAATTCAATTAATGGAGTTTTAGAAACAGCATCTAAATTAAATGCTCCTGTAATAATTCAGTTTTCAAATGGAGGAGCTGTTTTTAATGCTGGAAAAGGACTTTCAAATGAAAATCAAAATGCTGCTATTAAAGGTGCTATTGCTGGAGCAAAACATGTGCATGAACTTTCAGAAGCATATAATGTTCCTGTGATATTACATACGGATCATGCAGCAAAAAAACTTTTACCTTGGATAGATGGATTACTTTTGGCTAGTGAAGAACACTTTGAAAAAACTGGAAAATCTCTTTTCAGTTCTCACATGATTGATCTTTCTGAAGAACCAATTGAAGAAAATATTTCTATTTGTAAAGAATATTTAAAAAGAATGAGTAAAATTGGAATGACATTAGAAATTGAATTAGGCATAACAGGCGGTGAAGAAGATGGAGTTGATAATACGGATATAGATGATTCTAAACTCTATACCCAACCCGAAGAAGTTGCATTTGCCTATGAAGAATTATCTAAAATCAGTGATAAATTTACAATTGCTGCAGCATTTGGAAATGTTCACGGAGTTTACAAACCTGGAAATGTAAAACTAACTCCCAAAATTTTAAAAAATTCTCAAGATTTTGTTTCTAAAAAATATAATGTTGCACACAATACTATAAATTTTGTGTTTCATGGTGGTTCTGGTTCATCTGTTGAAGAAATTAGAGAAGCAATTGATTACGGTGCTATTAAAATGAATATAGATACCGACATGCAATATGCATTTATGTGCGGTATCAGAGATTACTTTAAAACAAATGAAGATTATCTAAGATCTCAGATTGGAAATTCTGAAGGCAATGATATTCCTAATAAAAAATATTATGACCCAAGGGTTTGGCTAAGAAAGGCAGAAGAAAGTTTTATTTCTAGACTTACTCAAGCCTTTAAAGATCTAAACAACGTAAATACCTTGAAGTAAATTTGGTTTAGTATATTTGAACAAACATCCTTGATATGGCTTGGTTTAAAAGAAAAACAAAAGGAATACATACTTCCACTAGAGAAAAAAAGGATACACCAGAAGGATTATGGCATAAAACTCCAACTGGAAAAATTATTGATACTGAAGAATTAGAAAATAATTCTTTTGTTTCACCAGAAGACGGCTTTCATATTAGAATTGGTAGTCAAGAATATTTTAATATTCTATTTGATGATAAGTTTAAAGAAATTGATCAAAATATTAAATCAAAAGACCCTCTAAAATTTACTGATACCAAATCATACAAACAAAGAGCTAAAGATGCGATAAAAAAGACAGGTTTAAAAGATGCTATAAAAGTTGCTGTAGGTAAATCTTGTGGTGAAGATGTGGTTATTGCTTGTATGGATTTTAGATTTATTGGAGGATCAATGGGTTCAGTAGTTGGAGAAAAAATAAGTAGAGCAATAGATACTGCCATTAAAAAAAAGATTCCATTAATTATAATTTCAAAATCTGGAGGGGCTAGAATGATGGAAGGAGCCATATCTTTAATGCAAATGGCTAAAACATCTGCTAAACTTGCTCAGTTGTCTAATAATAAACTACCATATGTTTCATTGTGTACAGATCCAACAACTGGAGGTACTACAGCATCTTTTGCAATGCTTGGAGATATTAATATTTCTGAGCCAGGAGCATTAATAGCATTTGCTGGTCCAAGAGTAGTGAAGGACACAACAGGAAAAGATTTACCTGAGGGTTTTCAAACTTCTGAATTTTTATTAGAACACGGGTTTTTAGATTTTATCACTTCTCGAACTGAACTTAAGAAAAAAATCAATTTATATTTTGATTTAATTCTTAACAGACCATTAAGGTCAATTTAAAATTACTTATTTCTCAAATATAATCTTATATTTGCCGCGCTAATTAAAATTAATTAGCTACATAAAAATCATTTAAAATAATATTGGCATGTATTTAACAAAAGAAAACAAAAAAGAAATCTTCAAAGAACATGGTAAATCAGAATCTGATACAGGTTCAGCTGAAGGTCAAATTGCATTATTCACAAAACGAATTAACCATTTAACTGATCATCTTAAAAATAACAGAAAAGATTTTAACACAGAAAGATCTTTAGTAATGATGGTTGGTAAAAGAAAAAGTTTGTTGAGCTATCTAAAGAAAAAAGACATTAATAGATATCGTGAAATAATCAAAAAATTAAACTTACGTAAATAGTTTTTTACACAGTTTTTCATTGGTATTCTACTTAAGACACAACACAACTTAATTAATTTAATGAAAAATATGAAAATCAAAACTTATAATGAATCCATCGATTTAGGAGATGGAAGAGTAATAACTCTAGAAACCGGTAAACTTGCTAAACAAGCACACGGTTCTGTAGTCGTTCAAATGGGAAAAGCAATGCTTTTGTGTACAGTAGTATCTAACTACGAAGCTAGCAATGTTAATTTCCTTCCTCTTACTGTTGATTACAGAGAAAAATTTGCTGCTGCAGGAAGATATCCTGGTGGATTTTTCAAAAGAGAAGCTAGACCTAGTGACGGAGAAGTATTAACCATGAGGTTAGTAGACAGAGTTTTACGTCCGCTATTTCCCAAGGATTATCATTCTGAAGTTCAGGTTATGATACAATTAATGTCTCATGATGAAGATGTAATGCCTGATGCTCTTGCAGGTCTTGCAGCTTCTGCTGCAATTCAATTAAGTGATTTCCCTTTTGAATGTGCAATTTCAGAAGCTCGTGTAGCTAGAATTGATGGTGAATTTGTTATTAATCCAAGTAGAGCTCAATTAGCTAATGCTGATATTGAAATGATGGTTGGTGCTTCAGCTGACTCAGTAATGATGGTTGAAGGAGAAATGGATGAGTGTAGTGAAGAGGAAATGGCGGAAGCAATCAAATTCGCTCACGAATCAATAAAAATTCAAATTAAGGCACAAGAGAGATTAGCAGATTCAGTTGGAAGAAAGCAAGTAAGGGAATATGAAACTAGTAGTAAAAATGAGGAATTAGCAAAAGTAATTCACGACGCTTCGTATGATAAATGTTATGCTATAGCTAAAAAAGGAACTTCTAAAGCTGAACGTAGTTTAGCTTTTTCAAATTTAAAAGAGGAAATCAAATTATCTTTTAGTGAAGAGGAAACAGAAGAGTACGGAAAACTAATTGGAGAATATTTCAATAAGTCTCAAAAAGAAGCTATTCGAGAGCTTACATTAAGTGAAGGAGTTAGACTTGATGGAAGAAAAACTGATGAAATTAGAGATATATGGTGTGAGGTAGACTACTTACCGTCCACTCATGGATCTTCTATTTTTACTCGAGGTGAAACTCAAGCTCTAGCTACAGTTACTCTTGGAACATCAAGAGATGCTAACAAAATTGATATGCCTTCTTATGAAGGTGAAGAAAATTTTTATCTTCATTATAACTTTCCACCATTTTGTACTGGTGAGGCAAGACCTTTGAGAGGAACATCAAGAAGGGAAGTAGGACATGGTAACTTAGCTCAAAGAGGCTTAAAAGGAATGATCCCTGAAGATTGCCCTTACACTGTAAGAGTGGTAAGTGAAGTACTTGAGTCTAACGGTTCCTCTTCAATGGCAACGGTTTGTTCAGGAACTATGGCACTTATGGATGCAGGAGTTCAAATTACTAGACCTGTTTCCGGAATTGCAATGGGACTAATTTCTGATGGAGATAGGTATGCGGTTTTAAGTGATATTTTGGGAGACGAAGACCATTTAGGAGACATGGACTTTAAAGTTACTGGAACTTCTGAAGGGATAACCGCTTGCCAAATGGACATTAAAATAAAAGGATTATCATATGAAATCTTAGTTAATGCACTAAAACAAGCAAGAGATGGAAGACTTCATATTTTAAACAAAATAACTGAAACTATAGAAAGACCAAATGCAGATGTTAAACCGCATTCTCCAAAAATGGTTACTAGTAGAATTCCTAATGAGTTCATAGGCCCTTTTATTGGACCAGGCGGTAAAGTAATTCAAGAATTACAAAAAACAACTGGTTGTACTATTGTTATAAATGAAGATCCTGTAACTGAAGAAGGAATTGTAGAAATTCTTGGAACAGACCAAGATGGAATTGATTCTGTTCTTGCAAAAATAGATTCACTTTTATTTAAACCAGTAAAAGGTAATACATATAAAGTTAAAGTAATAAAAATGTTAGATTTTGGAGCCGTAGTAGAATATCTAGAAGCTCCAGGAAATGAAGTTTTATTACATGTAAGTGAAATCGCTTGGGAAAGAACAGATAATGTTAGTGATGTTCTTAAACTTGGGGACGAATTAGAGGTTAAATACTTTGGAACCGATCCAAGAACGAGAAAAGAAAAAGTTTCAAGAAAAGCTTTATTGGATAAGCCTGAAGGTTATGTTGAAAGACCACCTAGGGCTCCTCGATCAGACAATAGAGGGAGAGATAATAGAAATAATAGAGGCAATAGATAATTGTATTTATAATTATTGTAACCTTTTTACATGTTTTAACGTATAATAAGTCTAATACATCACAATGAGACAATTAAAAATAACCAAACAGGTAACAAATAGAGAAACTGCATCCTTAGATAAATACTTACAAGAAATAGGGAAGGTCGACTTAATTACCGCTGAGGAAGAGGTTGAATTAGCTCAAAAAATTAGAGCAGGAGATACAAATGCATTAGATAAACTTACCAAAGCAAATTTAAGATTTGTTGTTTCTGTAGCAAAGCAATATCAAAATCAGGGACTAACTCTTCCCGATCTAATAAATGAAGGAAATTTAGGTTTAATTAAGGCTGCTAAGAGATTTGATGAAACTAGAGGATTTAAATTTATTTCATACGCAGTTTGGTGGATTAGACAATCTATATTACAAGCACTTGCAGAGCAGTCTAGGATCGTTAGACTTCCTTTAAATAAAATTGGATCTATTAATAAAATCAATAAAATGTATGCGTTTTTAGAGCAAGCTAACGAACGTGTTCCCTCTGCTGAAGAAATTGCAAAAGAGTTAGATATGACAGTTTCTGATGTCAAAGAATCAATGAAAAATTCAGGAAGGCACGTATCAATGGATGCACCTTTGGTTGAAGGGGAAGATTCAAACCTGTATGATGTACTTCGTAGTGGTGAATCACCAAATCCTGATAGAAATTTATTACATGAATCCCTAAGGACTGAAATAGAAAGGGCACTTGAAACACTAACGCCAAGAGAAGCTGACGTAGTTAGATTATACTTTGGTTTGGGAGAAAAACATGCTATGACACTAGAGGAAATTGGAGAAACATTTGATCTTACCAGAGAAAGAGTAAGACAGATTAAAGAAAAAGCTATTAGAAGACTTAAACACACCTCAAGAAGCAGAATATTAAAAACTTATTTAGGTTAGAAATGAATATTATTGCTCCATCAATGCTTGCCTGTGATTTTGGAAATCTAAATCGTGAGATTGAAATGGTAAACAAAAGTGAAGCTAAATGGTTTCACATTGATGTAATGGATGGGGTTTTTGTGCCAAATATTTCTTTTGGAACACCTATAATGAACATTTTAAAAAAGAATGCAAAAAAAACTTTGGACGTACATTTAATGATTGTCAACCCTGATAATTATCTAGAAAACTTTGCTGAACTTGGTGCTGATATACTAACCGTTCATTTTGAAGCCTGTACGCATCTACACAGAACTATTCAGAGAATCAAGGGTTTAAAAATGAAGGCTGGTGTAGCCTTAAACCCTCACACACCAATTTCATCATTAAAGTCAATTATTAAAGATCTTGACCTAGTGTGTATAATGAGTGTAAATCCTGGATTTGGCGGACAATCATTTATTGAAGAAACATATGACAAGGTCAAGGAACTTAAATCATTGATAGAAAATCAAAACTCTAAAGCTATCATTGAAATTGATGGTGGTGTAAATTCACAAAATGCAAAAAAATTGATTGAATGTGGTGCTAACGCATTAGTTGCTGGAAGTTTTGTGTTTAAATCTAAAAATCCAACTGAAACAATTTCTGAACTATCCTTATTAATTAATTAAATTAATTCCAAAGTTTTTAATTAATTTAATACATATTTAAAATATGTATTCAAATACTATTAACGTTATTGGAGCTATGAGTGGAACGTCACTTGACGGTCTTGACTTATGTTTAGTTTCATTTGACTGTGATAATTATACAAATTTTAAAATTTTAAATAGTCAAACTTATAATTATTCATCTGAATGGATCAATAGACTTTCAAATGCTATTAATTTAAAAGAGAAAGACCTTAATAAATTAGATGATGAATTTGGAATATTAATTAGTAATTATATTAATAATTTTATTATGAATATTGGAAGTCCAATAATAAAATTAGTTTCTTCTCACGGACATACAGTTTTTCATCAGCCAGAAAAAGGAATAACCAAACAAATTGGTAATGGTAAACTAATATTTAATAATATAAATATTAATTTAATATGCGACTTTAGAACTCAAGATGTAAAATTAGGAGGACAAGGTGCCCCTTTAGTACCTATTGGAGACTTACACCTATTTAAAAACTTTAAATATTGCTTAAACCTTGGTGGTTTTGGAAACATTTCGATTAAAAAAAACAAATCAATTAAGGCTTTCGATATTTGTCCAGTCAATACAGTACTAAATTATTATTCAAAAAAATTAGGTTACCCTTTCGACGAAAACGGAAAACTTTCTGAAAAAGGAAGTGTTAATATAAATTTGCTGGAAAAATTAAATTCGATGAATTTTTATAAAATTGAAGGACCAAAATCACTAGGGATTGAGTATGTAAATGAAAAAGTAATTCCATTAATAAATTCATTTTCAATTAATTACAATGACATTTTAATAACATTTATTGAACACATTACTGATCAAATAAAGATTTCATTAATAGGAAATAGCAAAAACGAAACCGTACTAGTTACGGGAGGAGGAACGTACAATAAAACTATCATTAAGAGCTTAATAAACAAGCTGAAATGTGAAGTTTTTTTACCAGATAAAGAAATTATTAATAATAAAGAAGCTTTGATATTTGCTTATATGGGATTACTACGTTTTAAAAATAAAGTAAACTGTTTAAAAACTGTTACAGGTGCTAGTAAAGATCATTCTTCAGGAAAAATTTTTAAAAATTAATGTCTAGGTCAGAACTGTCTAATTTTTGAAGTTTAATGTTTCTCCATTTAACCTTAATTCCACCACCATCGTGAATCTGTAATGCAATTCTGCCATTAGCTTCTCCAATCTTTTTGTCGGTATAAGAAATCATTTTGTTACCATTTAGCCACGTAGTAACGGTTTGGTCTTGAACTTTCACAGTAAGCTTATTCCAATCACCCATAATTAATGAAGAGTCTTTACCCATACTAGGTTTTACAAGCCAACCTCTACCGTATGACTCATAAATTCCTCCTGTGTATAATCCAGGTGGAGCCACTTCAACTTGCCAACCGCTTACTTTTGTTCCATCAACAGTAGATCTAAAAAAAACACCACTATTTCCATTAGCTTCTTGCATAAACTCAAGGTTCAATACAAAATTTTTATAATAATCATCAGTACCTAAATATCCATATTCAGCATTTGGCCCACTTTCACAAATCAAAAAACCATCCTCAACATACCACTTTTCTGTTCCATAAATTATCCAGCCATTTAAATCTGTACCATTAAACAAGTTAATAGTATTTGCTTTATTTACAACCGGTTCATTTTTACTTGAACTATCATTACTACTGGTATAGTGATTATGTGTTTCGGGTGAAAACAGAGATAAAGAAGCACACGAGTAGGAGTAAATAATAACTAGCGTCAATAAAAAATATTTTATGTTTTTCATGTAATATTGTTTAAATTGTAATTTGTATTTACTAGTAAATATAAATTAAATGAACATAAATAATATAAAATCATTATTTTTTTTAACTATTATCATTCTAGTTAATACTTCAAACTTATTTAGTCAATATAAAGCTGGTATAATATCCACATTACAGGCTACATATCCAGACAAAAACAATTTAAAATTTAATAATACTTTTTCTTATGATATTCCGCAAAACTCTGATTTTGAGGCATTAATTTTAATTAGATCTGAGCACAATAAAACATTTACTTTCAATTCAATATCAAAAAATTTAACAAATATTAATTATTCGATAATAAAAGCTGTTCCAGTTGAAGAAAATACAGGGGTTGATAGTAGAACTGAACAGTTTTTAGGACAAATTAACCACAATGTAATAAGAAGAGCTCCATTCGAGGTTTTTGAGGTTATTCAACCTTTAACAATAAATAAAATTATAACTACTAGTAATTTTTCATTGTTGAGAATTTCTGTGAAATCTAATGAGTTTAAAAGTCCCGGCAGTTATAAATTAAATGTTATTTTAAATGACGGTTTTAAAACTGAACAATTAAAATTTAAAATTAAGGTTCATGATGCTTCCATTCCAAGACTGGAAGAAAGTAAGTTTTTTTACACAAATTGGTTCAATTTGAGTAAAATGGAAGAAATGCACAATTTATTGAGATGGAATAAAGAATGGTTTACAATGCTTGATAAGTATGCTAAATTGATGGCGGAAGGACGTCAAAATTGTATTATAATTCCACATGAACTTATCAGTTTAAAAAGTAATAAAATTTCATTAGATGAAGAAAAAATGATTTCATTTATAAATGTTTTTAAAAAATATGGATTTAAATACTTTGAATCTCCTCATCTACTCAACAGAGGAGCTAATGATGATTGGGGAAATCCAGAACTAAAAACTAAACTACGTAAAAGAGGATATTACTCTGAGGAAGGAAAAAAGGAAATTGACACAATAATTAGAAAAATAAAATCATTTACAAAAAAGTATAATTTAGAAAATCAATGGCTTCAACATATTGCAGATGAACCTACAGACGTTAATGCACAATGTTATAAAGATGTCTCAAAACAAATAAAATCAATATATCCTGAAATTACAATAATGGAAGCTACCAATGCAAAAGAATCATTATCTGGTTCAATTGATTTATGGTGTCCCCTTATAAATGACTTTCAAGAAAATCAAGATTTTTTTAATGAAAGAGAATCAAAAGGAGAAAAAATTTTAATATACACATGTTTAGTTCCTGGTGGGAAATGGTTAAATAGAACATTGGATATGGAAAGAATAAGGCAAGTCTATTTTGGGTGGGCAGGTTCAAAATACAATACCTTTGGATACTTGCATTGGGGCTTAAATCAATATAAAGCAAATCCTTTTAAACAAAGTGTTGTAAAGCATCCATCTCCTCAAGCTTCAAGCAATAATTTTCTACCAGCCGGTGATACACATGTAATATATCCCGGAACAGATGGCCCCCTTTCGTCACTTCGCTTTGAAGCACATCGGAAAGGTATAGAGGATTATGAATTACTAGAAAAATTAAAAACTAAAAATATTGACAAGCATTCAAGATTAATTAAAAAATTATTTTTTGACTATACCAATTATTCCTTGTCAATAAAAAAATATAAGAGAATAAGAAAAAAACTACTTAAATCAATTTAATATTATGAGAAAAATTGTAACAACTTTATTACTAGTACTATTTACATTAAATATTAACGCACAAAATAGAAAAGAATTTTTTAAAAGCCCCAATGGTATGTTCTTAATTTCCTCAGATTTACATATTCATTCTGTATTCTCAGATGGGGAAGTTTGGCCAAGTATAAGAATCAAAGAAGCTAGAAGAGATGGTCTTGATTTAATCTCTCTTACAGAGCATTTAGAATATTTATCCTATAAAAATGATATGAACATAACGGATAGAAATCGGTCATTTGAAATTTCAAATTCAATGCTAAAAGAGGAAGAAGCTTTAATGGTAATAAATGGTACAGAAATAACAAAACCTATGCCTCCAGGGCATTTTAATGCTGTTTTCATTAAAGATGCAAATTTAATTATTAATCCGGATGGTGAAAAAGCCATAATTGAAGCAAACAAACAAGGAGCCTTTGTGTTTTGGAACCACCCTAACTGGGTAGAAAATAGAGACGATGCAATAGCACGTTTTGATAAGTTGCATGAAAGATTATTAAAAAAGAAACTATTTCATGGAATTGAAGTTGTAAATGAACATACTTACTCAGAAGAAGCACTAGCCCTTGCTCTTGAACATAATTTAACTATAATGGGTACAAGTGACATACACGGTTTAATAGATTGGACATTCGACAAAGAAAAAAAACATCACAGACCTATAACCTTTATTATATCAAAAAATATTACAAAAAAAAGTATTAGAGATGCTCTGTTTTCACAAAAAACTTTTGTTTGGCATAGAGATATGTTAATTGGAAAAAAAGAAAATCTTTTGCCAATAATCGACAAAAACCTAACTATTACATCAAATGGATATTATAAAAAAATAGTAACAATTAAACTCAAAAATCATAGCGTAATACCTTTAAAAATTAAATATACAGGAGTTTATACTTTTCACAGTTATGGTTCATTGCTGGAAGTTCCAGCTAATGGAGAATTACTAGTTACAGTAAAAACAAAAGAAATTTTAGATTCAATTGAGATGCCTTTTGAAATATTAAATATTATAGTAGAACCTAATAAAAATTTAGAAATTATAAAGACTGTTAAACTATAATTATTGTAAAGAAATATCTAAAATTATATCATCTAGCAAAATAAATGAAGCTTCATCGAATTTTGGTTTTCTAAATCTTATTATTTTTTTTGTTGAAAAGCCATATTGTTCTTTAGGAATTCCAATAAAATTATAATCCATTTTATTGTTTAGATTCTCATCCAAATAAATTGAAACTAAATATTTTCCAGTTGGCAAATTAATTGTTTTATTCAAATAGTTCTGGGTAACTTTTTCTTTAAATCCATATGTGAATCCATTTTTAGATTCAGAACTATCAGTTTTATTTGAATTAAATGCATTAGAATCAGTCCATATTGCGATGAATAAATTCCCTTTTGATTTGATATTTTTAATATTTAATGTGATATTAAAAAATTCGAGATTATCTTGACAACTTAGATTAGTAGAATATAAAAAAAAGAAAAACAAATATAAGTATGAAAATAATTTCATGTTAAAAACAATTATTAGTGACCCAGGAAGGATTCGAACCTCCAACCGTCAGAGCCGAAATCTGATATTCTATCCAGTTGAACTACTGGGCCGTTTTTGTTATACAAGTTTTGAGCGCACAATATTTGATATAGTTTTTCCATCAGCTTTTCCAGAAAGTTTAACTGATGCAATTCCCATTACTTTTCCCATATCTTTCATTCCTTGAGCCCCAGTTTGATTAATGATTTCAACAATTAATTTCTCTAAGTCTTCAAAATTCATTTGGACTGGCAAAAATCTTTCAATTATCTTGGATTGCTTAATTTCAATATCTGCAAGTTCTAATCTGTTCTGATTTTTATATATCTCTGCACTCTCTTTCCTTTGTTTAACTAATTTTTGAAGTATTTTAATTTCATCCGATTCTTTAATATTTCCGTCTGAACCCTTCTGGGTTTGAGCCAATAAAAGTGCTGATTTAATTGCCCTTAAAGATTCTAATTCATCAACATTTTTTTCTTTCATTGCTGAAATAATTGAACTAGATATTTTTTCTATCAATTTCATATATATATTATTTTAATCAACGTTATCATGTAAAAAGGAATTGTTGGTCCGTAAGTTAATCTCTCCATTCGAATCTTCACTAATAACTGTTCTAGAAGATTTAAATTGATCTATATTATCTAAACTTACACCAGCTCTTTTAAAAGCTGGTTCATTTTCCATAGACCTAATATTATTAGCTTTGGCAAAATTGTAATTATATTCCTTCAATTTAATTTTTCTTTCTTCGGTTCTTTTTGATAATCCATCTGAAATAGAACTATTCAAAGGATTTAAAATAGTTTCCTTTTTATCAATATTAAAATCTGAAAAAGAAGATTCAACAGTATTATTTTCAAATCCATAATCATCAATACCTAATTTATTGGCCTTAATACCGATATCTTCAGTTACAGGGATAATATGAATTGGATTGTTTACTTCTATTTCATTTACATCTTCAATTAACTCATGAATTATTTTATCTGATTCTGTTGTTTGTTTTTTTAATGGCATATCAAAATCAAATGAAACTTGATCGATAGGATTAATCTCCTCAGGTGAAATAACTTCAATTTTATTTATATTAATTTCTACATCATTAATTTCAATTTCATCTTCTTCAGTTTTTAAATTTAAATTTTTATAATCATTATCATTTATAAGCTGAGAATTTTCTAAACTTTCAATTTTAGAACTAGTATTTTTAAAATCAATAGAATTAGATGCAAAATCAAATTGTAGAGAGTCTCTTTTATCTTTGCTAAGATCAGAACTTAGATCTTGAACATATCCGCTATTATCGTCAAGATTATGAATTATTTTTTTTGGATCAGAATGAATAATTTCATCTTGTTGATTTGGATCAAATCCTGTGGCAATTACGGTCACAGAAATTGAATTTTCTAAATTCAGATCTTCACCTACTCCCATTATAATATTTGCTCCATGACCAGCTTTTTCTTGTATGTAATCATTTATAAGACCAATTTCATCAATAGTTATTTCTTCTTTACCAGAAACAATTAGTAATAAAACATTTTTAGCGCCAGTAATTCTATTATCATTTAATAATGGTGAATCAAGTGCAGAGGATATAGCCTCAATAGATCTTTTCGAACCCGCAGCAGTTGAAGAACCCATAATAGCATTTCCACTATTAGATAATACAGTTTTAGCATCTTTTAAGTCAATATTTTGGGTATAATGATGTGTGATAACTTCAGCTATTCCTCTGGAAGCAGTAGCTAATACTTCATCTGCTTTTGCGAATCCTTCCTTAAATCCTAAATTTCCATAAATATCTCTTAAATTATTATTATTTATTACAATTAAAGCGTCTACTTCTTTTCTTAATTTTTCTATTCCAATTTTAGCCTGCTGTTCTCTTATTTTGCCTTCAAATTGAAATGGCATAGTAACTATTCCTACAGTTAATATATCCATCTCTTTAGCTAGTTTAGAAATTACTGGAGCTGCACCAGTACCTGTTCCACCACCCATTCCAGCTGTAATAAAAACCATTTTAGTATTAGTTTCAAGCATTTTCTTTAAGTCTTCAAAGCTTTCTTCAGCTGCTTTCTCACCAATTTCAGGGTTAGCACCTGCTCCTAAACCCTCAGTTAGTGAAATACCAAGCTGAATTTTGTTTTCAACTCTACTGTTTTCTAAAGCTTGAGAATCAGTGTTACAAACAACAAAATCAACTCCTTTAATTCCTTTAGAGTGCATATAGTTTATCGCGTTACTTCCACCTCCACCAACTCCAATGACTTTTATTACATTACTCTGGTTTTTAGGCAAATCAAATGGTAAATTATTTATTTCTGGGTTTAATTGCATAATCTTTAATTTATTCGGCGTTATCTAAAAATGTTTTTATTTTTTCTGTAAACTGTTCAAAAATGGTTAACCTTTCATTTTGATTTACATCCTCAATTTCATCAGGTTCATTATTTTTTAAATCTTCTTCTTTTTTACTATTTTTTTTATTGATTTTTGTAGAATTCATAACTAAGCCAACCGCAGTAGCATACATAGGACTCGAAATATCTATCGAATTATTTCCTGCCAAATGTTCACTTGGATGACCTAATCTTGTATCCATTCCAGTAATGTATTCAACTAGTTGTTTCAGATGTTTTAATTGACTTCCACCTCCAGTTAAAACAATACCAGCAATCAATTTCTTTTTTTGTTCTTCGTGTCCGTAATTTTTAATTTCTATATAAACTTGTTCAATTATTTCGACAACTCTGGCGTGAATAATTTTCGATAGATTCTTAAGTGTAATCTCTTTCGGGTCTCTTCCTCTTAATCCTGGAATTGAAACAATTTCATTTTCTTTGTTTTCACCAGGCCAAGCTGAACCAAATTTAATTTTCAACAGCTCTGCTTGTTTTTCTATAATTGAGCATCCTTCTTTTATATCTTCAGTAATAATATTACCACCAAAAGGTATTACTGACGTATGACGTATAATTCCGTCCTTAAAAATTGCTAAATCAGTAGTGCCTCCTCCTATATCAATTAATGCGACACCAGCCTCTTTTTCTTCTTGACTAAGAACAGCGTCAGAAGATGCTATTGGCTCTAAAGTAATTCCTTCAAAATCAATTCCAGCACTCTTAATACACCTCGCTATATTTTTAATTGAAGAAACTTGACCAACAACTACATGAAAATTAGCTTCTAATCTGCCTCCGAACATTCCAATAGGCTCTTTAATTTCAGCCTGTCCGTCAACCTTATAATCTTGAGGCAATACATGAATTATTTCTTCACCTGGAAGCATCACTAATTTATAAACTTGATTTATTAATTTATCTAAATCGTCATTATTAATAACTGTATCAGAATTGACTCTAGTTATGTAGTCACTATGCTGTAGACTTCTTATATGTTGACCGGCAATACCAACAATAACTTTATCAATTTTTTCAGATGAATTTAGTTCTGCCTCACTAACAGCTGCTTGAATAGACTGAATAGTTTGAGTAATATTATTTACTACTCCACGATGAACTCCTAAACTTTTAGATTTACCAATTCCAATAATTTTTAATTTACTATACTCATTTAAAGAACCAATTAAAGCAACAATTTTAGTAGTACCTATATCTAACCCAACAAATAAATTTTTTCTATCCATATTTATTTTCTTTGTATTATAACTTGATTTTTAAAATCAAGATTAACAGATTTTAAACTATCTAATAAACCTGAAGAATAAACAGTATTGAAAAATGCTTCATAATTTTTAAATTTAGAAACATAATTTTTATTAATATTTAACTTCAAATTATACTGAAACCCATCTATATTAAATATTAATTTATCATTAGATTTCGTTAATCCAGCAATGTGTTTTGATAAAAAATCATCATTTTTTATATATTTACCTAAATCACCTAACATTTTTAAATCAATTGAATCTATACTATTAAAAATAATTGGAGTTAGTTCAGAGAAATTTTTAGATAATGGCATTTTTGTTCCATCAGCATCTATATAATACTCATCACTTAACGCTCTAAATACTGGATTTTTTTCTTTAATACTTACTCCTAATTTTCCTTCAACGTTTATTGATACTTCAACTGAACTTATATATTCATTTAACAATAGAACACGTTCAATATCTTTCAAATTTAAATTACTTTTTAAAATTTTATTTGAAAATAATTTACTTTGTGTTAACAATTTATTAACCGAATCTTTAGAAATAAATTTAAAGTCCACATCAATATAGCTCAAATCATTAAACTCAACATTTCTACTCTGATTTTTATTAAAACTAAGTAGAGTCAACATAATGACAATAAGTGATAAAAACGATATTTTGAATACATTTAATTTCATTTCAATTAAGTATATTATTTTTTATTAATTCAACTTCATCAGCAATATCTCCAGCACCCATTATTACAAAAACTTCAGATTTAGATTCTTTTAAAGATTTTGACAGTTCAGATTTTTTTAATATGGACTTATTTTTATTTTTTATCAACTCTAGTAATTTAATGGAGCTAATATTAGTAATAGGTTTTTCTCTAGCAGGATATATTTCTGTTAAAATGATATTATCAAACTTTGATAATATTTCTGCAAACTCAGACATAAAATCTCTTGTCCTAGTATATAAGTGTGGTTGAAAAATTGCAGTATTTTTTTTATTTG
>JABJFE010000115.1 GCA_018662905.1 Flavobacteriaceae bacterium | reverse complement strand
ATAAATATATATTGTTACTAATTAAACTCTGTCTTTTTGAAAATGAGTTTAATTTAAAAGACAAAAGAGAAACTAGCATAAAAACCAAAGTAGCTTGTAACCAAAAAATACCTCCAAGTATCAAAAACTGAATTTCATTACTAAGATCATTATGAAATAAAAAGCCAGGAAAGAAAGCTATAAAAAACAAACTAACCTTCGGATTTAGCAAGTTCATTATTAAACCTCTGTAGAAATCATTACTTGATTTATTATTAATATCTAATTCCTTTTTTTTATTCCTACTAATAAAAACTAAAATAATTAAATATGAAAAGTATAGAACTCCTAATAATCTAATAAAGTTAAAGACATATTCATTTTGAGAAATTATTAATGATAGACCTATTGTGACTAAAAAAGTATGAACTAATAAACCAGAGGTCAAACCTAATGAAGTCGTAATAGCAGATTTTACTCCCTTAGATATACTTTGAGAAATAACATAAATAATATCAGGACCAGGTGAAATCGTCAACAATAACGATGTTAAAACAAAAGTTAATAAAACATCAACATCCATAGATAATTTATTGATTTTAGGATTGTAATTTAATGTTTATAAATTATTTTTGTGCAAAATTTATTAAAATGTCGTATATCCAAAATTTAGAGAAGAACTTATCAATTACTAGAAAATCACTTGTAAGTCACAGTCTGTATTCAAAACTTGACTCTAAACAAAAACTTATTGATTTTATGGAAAATCATGTTTTTGCAGTTTGGGATTTTATGTCATTAATTAAAGCTCTGCAAAAAAATCTAACATGTGTGGATGTTCCTTGGACTCCGAACGAAAATCGACTTGCTGGAAGACTTGTAAATGAAATAGTTTTAGCTGAAGAAAGTGATGTAGATTCAAATGGGGATCCTAAAAGTCATTTTGAATTGTATCTAGAATCTATGAGTCAAATTGGAGCAAGTACAAAAATTATTAACGATTTTATATCCAAAATAAAAAATTCAAAATCTTACAGTAATTCTATAGAAAAAATCAATATCAATCCTATTGTTAAAGAGTTTATGGATTTTACATTTAATATTATTAATACCAATAAAAATCATGTAATAGCAAGTGTATTCACATTTGGAAGAGAAGATTTAATTCCAGACATGTTTATTGAAATTGTAAAAAAACTGTCAAATAGTGATGAAATTGAAGCAGATAATTTAGTTTATTATTTGGAAAGACATATTGAGATTGATGCAGACGAACATGGTCCAATGGCACTTAAAATGATAGAAGAATTATGTGGAGACGATGAAACGAAATGGAAAGAAGCTGAGATTGCATCAAAAAAAGCTCTAGAAATGAGAATTAAACTTTGGAATTATATTGAAAATAAGATTAATTAAAACCTATCCTTTAACGATCTCATCCTCTTACTAATTTTAAATTATGACGCTCAATTAAATTAAGAATTTCTTGAATTTTTTCAGGATTCTCTTTAGCAATATTAAACTTTTCAGAAGGATCATTATTTAAATTAAATAACAAAGGGGGATGATGTGTTTTTGGCTCTTTAAACCAATCTTTAGTTTTTAAATGTAATTTAAAATTCCCTAGCCTTGCCGCATACAACTCATCACCATTATAAAAAAACATATCTTTTCTAGGACTTTTCTTACTTTCAAATAAAGTTTTAGATAAGTCAAAACCGTCTACAAGCATATTTTTTTGTTGTTCAATTCCTGAAATACTAAGAAAGGTTGAATAAATGTCAAGTGTTGAGCCTATATCATCAATAACACCTGGTTTAATATTAGAACCCCAAAAAATAGCTGGTACTCTGACTCCTCCTTCCCAAGTTGTACCTTTTCCATTTCTTAACGGACCAGCTGATCCAGAATGATTTTTATACACCAACCAAGGACCGTTATCAGATGTAAAAACAACTACAGTGTTCTTTTCAAGGTTTAGCTTCTTCAATTCTTCAGTTATTAAACCTACTCCGTGGTCAATTTCTTCGATAACATCACCATACAATCCTCTTTTACTTTTCCCAAAGAACTTTTTAGAAGCATAAAGCGGAATATGAGGAAGATTATGAGATAAATAAATAAAAAATCTATCGTCTTTATACTCATTAATTAATTCAATAGTTTTTTTAGTGTATCTATCAGTAATTGTAGTCTGATCCACGGGACGTTCAATTATATCAAAATTCTCAATCAATGGTACATTATAACTTTTAGAATCAAGTTCATTTCTTTTATACTCTGACCAATAAGGGTTCTTGTTAATTTTATCCATATCATTTGAATATGGAATACCATAATAATAATCAAAACCATGATTTAAAGGTAAATATTTCTTTTTGTGACCAAGATGCCACTTACCTACAATAGCTGTCTTATATTTATTTTCTTTTAGTTTCTCAGCTATTGTAAATTCACTTGATGGAAGACCATTTAAAGAGTTAGGGAAGAGAACTCCAGTCATACCACTTCTAACTGGAAGCCTTCCTGTTAAAAGAGCAGCTCTACTTGGTGTACAAACTGGTGAAGCAGAATAAAACTGTGTCCATTTTTGACCTTCATAGGCCATTTTATCTAGATTAGGTGTTGAAATAGTCGGATTTCCAAAAACTCCTAAATCACCATAACCCATGTCATCTACAAAAACAATTATAAAATTTAGCTTTTGATTTTTCTGAATTCCAAAAGAAAATAAACTAAATAAAAGAAAAGCAAAAAAACATGTAAAACGATTAAACATAAAAATTCTTAAATCTATTCTAAATTAGAAAATAATAAGTTAATAATAACTTATTTTTTTTACCTTGGCTGCTCCTAAATTTTAAATTATGAATAAAACATTTTTATCATTAGTTATTATTTCTATTATAACTATCAATTTTTCATTTGCTTTTCAAACTTCAAAAGCTAAAAAATTTGCTAAAACAATTACAGAAAAAGAATTAAGCAAACATCTATATACTTATGCTTCTGATGAATTTGAAGGCAGAGATACTGGGGCACCAGGTCAAAAAAAGGCTGTAGAATATATTAGAAATTATTACAAGTCAATTGGAATTGAACCAGGAGATTTAGAAGGAGATTACTTTCAAGAAATGACTCTGACAATGAGAGGAAGAAGAGGTCAAAAACCAAAAACTGTAGAAACTGAAAACGTAATAGCTATTATTAGAGGATCTGAAAAACCAGATGAATATGTAGTTATAACAGCACATTTAGATCACGTTGGTATTACTGACGGAGAAATCTATAATGGTGCCGACGATGACGGTTCAGGAACTGTCGCTTTATTAGAAATTGCTGAAGCTTTCAAGAAAGCTGCTGATAAGGGAAAAGGACCTAAAAGATCAATTGTTTTTTTACACGTAACAGGTGAAGAAAAGGGACTGCTAGGCTCTGCTTATTATGCAGATAACCCAGTATATCCATTAGCAAATACAGTTGTAAATTTAAATGTAGATATGATTGGAAGAATAGATCCTACTAGAAGAGAAAAAAACAGAGATTATATTTATTTAATCGGATCCGACCATGACAGTGTTGATTTACACAATTTATCAGAACAAACCAATGCAGAATCTGTGAATATGACACTAGATTACAGATTTAATGATAAAAATGATCCTAATAGATTTTACTATAGAAGTGATCACTATAATTTTGCAAAAAATGGTATTCCAATTATATTTTATTTTACTGGTACTCACGCAGATTATCACCAGCCAAGTGATACACCAGACAAAATTGAATACGATTTACTGGAAATGAGATCAAGACTAATTTTCTACACTGCTTGGAATATAGCAAACAGAGATAAAAGAATAGTAGTTGATCCTAAGCCAGAAAAAGCATCTTTCTCTATTTCTGAGGATGATCTTAAAAAGTTTCACGGCTTATATGCTTCCGATTTGATGCCTCTTAAGTTTGAAGTTTACACCAAAGATGGAAACTTAGCTATGAATCCTGTTGGAATGGATCAAGAATTAGTACTTGAAGCAACATCAAAAAATACTTTCAAACAAGAAATTGCGGGGATGGAGGTTACTTTTGACAAAGGATCTATGAAGTTAAAAATGCAAGGTAGAGAAATTAGTTTTAAAGCTGTCCCTCCTACTCCAAAAGATGGTGAAGGAACTGAAATAGAATAAAATTCGAATTATATTTATAACAAAAAAAACGTCCTTCATGGGCGTTTTTTT
>JABJFE010000127.1 GCA_018662905.1 Flavobacteriaceae bacterium | reverse complement strand
TCTGCATGTAAGAGGTCACCAATAACGCCTTTCCTGCACATATTTAAATACATTAATTCTTCTCTTCCATAATTAACATTTTCCATCATCATACAATGTTTCTGAGTTTTTTCAGATGTATTAACAATATCCCACATTTCATTAGTTGTAAGAGCAAGAGGAACTTCACAAAAAGCATGAGCTCCGTCAAGCATAGATTGTATAACCATAGGTGCATGATTTTTCCAATTGGTACAGATAAAAACTATATCTGGCTTAGTTTCTTTAAGCATTGTTCTCCAATTGCTTTCATCTCCCCAATATAACTTTACATCATTTGATTTATTATTAAAATTTTTAAGTCTAGTTGATTCTCTTTTTACATTATCTTCATATAAGTCACATAATCCGACAACTTGAGTATTTTCTAAAGTTGAAAAGTTTTTTAAATGACCTGGGCCTCTAGCACCAAGGCCAATAAATGCTGCTTTAACATTATCAAAAGATTTATCAGCAAAATTACCCATATACTTTCCTGGAGATGATTTTGACATATTTTCTTGACAACTTATACTAAGAGTAGATGCAGCAACTGCACCTAAAGTAGATTTTTTTAAAAAATTTCTTCTATTGTAATTTTTCATTATTGATATTTTTTTCCCAATTCCAAGATGATAAAAGAGAATCCTTAATCGATAGCTCTGATTTCCAATTTAAAATTTTATTAGCTTTAGAAACATCAGCAAAACATTCTGCAACATCCCCTTCTCTGCGATCTCCAATTTTAAAATTTAACTTGTTTTCAGTAACATTTTCAAAACACTTGATAAGTTCTAAAACAGAAGTACCTTTTCCTGTTCCAATATTAAAAGTATCATAATAACTTTTATCTTCATTATTTATGAGTTTATATAAAGATTTAATATGTGCTTTAGCTAAATCCATAACATGAATATAATCTCTTAAACATGAACCATCACTAGTTGGATAATCATTTCCAAAAACAGTTAGTTCTTTCCTTAATCCAATTGCTGTTTGTGTAATAAAAGGAACTAAATTTTGAGGAACTCCAATAGGTAATTCCCCAATCATAGCTGATGAATGTGCTCCAATTGGATTAAAATATCTAAGCGAAATAGCCTTGAAATTAGAATTGGAATAAACAAGATCTTTAATTATCTCCTCTCCAATTTGTTTAGTGTTTCCATAAGGAGATTCTGCTTTTTTAATGGGCTCAGATTCAGTTATTGGTACAATTTCAGGATTACCGTATACAGTAGCTGAAGAACTGAAAATAAAATTTATTTCTTTATTTAAATCCTTTAATTCATTCAATAAATTTGTTAAAGAAAAAAGATTGTTTGTATAATATTTTAATGGATTTTCAACACTTTCTCCAACAGCTTTAGAGGCTGCAAAATGGATCACACCATCAATATCATTATTTTCTGAAATAAAAATTTTAGTTGCTTCAATATTTTTTAAATCTAAATTCACATAATTAATAGAAGAATTTGTTATTTTATTAACTCTCTCTAATACATCTAAACTAGTATTTGATAAATCATCTACTATAATGACCTCGAACCCCTGCTTGTGTAGTTCGACAACAGTATGACTTCCTATATAACCTAACCCACCGGTGACTAATATTTTTGGCATTATATTTAATTTAAACCTAAGTTAATAAAATAAAAATCCTAAATTAAATAGATGAAAAATATTTTAAGTAGCCTTGTAATTATAATTCTATTTTCTTGCAATCAATCATATGAACCTGTAAAACCAATTCCCTCTGAAAGACAAAAGATTTGGCAAGAAATGGAATACTATGCGTTTATTCATTTTAATATGAACACATTTACAAATATGGAATGGGGATTTGGTGATGAATCACCATCAACTTTTAATCCTACGGAACTCGACACAGATCAATGGGCCAGAATAATTAAAGAATCAGGAATGAAAGGGATAATAATTACTGCAAAACATCATGATGGATTTTCTTTATGGCCAAGTAAATATTCGGAACACTCAGTCAAAAATAGTCCATGGAATAAAGGTAAGGGAGACTTAATAAAAGATTTAGAAAACTCATGTAAAAAATATGATTTAAAACTTGGTATTTACCTATCTCCTTGGGATAGAAATCACCCAGATTATGGAAAAGAAAGTTATATTAAATATTTCAGAAATCAATTAACTGAACTTTTAACAAATTATGGAGAAATATTTGAGGTATGGTTTGATGGTGCTAATGGTGGAAGTGGTTATTACGGTGGTGCTAATGATGTGAGAAAAGTTGATAAAAAAACATATTATGATTGGGAAAATACCCATAAATTAATTCGAAAACATCAACCAAATGCTGTAATATTTAGTGATGCAGGTCCAGATATACGATGGGTTGGTAATGAAAAAGGGTATGCCAGTAAAACTACCTGGTCAAATATTTATCGGGATAGCTTATATGGTGGAATGCCAGATTATTATAAGTTTTCGTCTGGCCAAGAATTTGGAACTCATTTCATTCCTACTGAAACAGATGTTTCCATCAGACCCGGCTGGTATTATCATCCTGAGGAAGATAACAAGGTAAAATCTCTAGATAAATTAATTGATATTTATTTTAATTCGATTGGATTAAACAGTTCTTTATTACTAAACATACCTGTTGACAAAAGAGGATTGATACATGAAAATGATGCTCTAAGAATGCTAGAGCTTAATAAATTTTTAAAAAATACTTTTAATAAAAATTTTATTGAAGAGTCTGAAATTAATTTTAATAACAAGAGTCATCCAATCAATAAGATTATTGATAAAAAAATTAATACTTTTTGTCCTTTTAAATTAAAAAATAATAACATAATTAACATTACTCTTAAAAATGAAAAAATTGTAGATGTTTTTGAAATCTCTGAGAATATCAATCTAGGGCAAAGAATAAAAGAATTTGTGTTCGAAATAAAAGTAAATGAAAAATGGGTCACAGTTGAAAAAGGAACTACAGTTGGAAAAAAAAGACTAATAAAATTTGAACCTTTGATTGTAAAAGATTTAAGGTTTACAATAGTTGATTCCAAAGATATTCCATTAATTTCTGAGCTTGGACTTTACAAATCTTCTAAATGAGAAATATTCGAAAATTATTGTTTGATCATTGTGAAAACAACATAAATTTTAAATTAAAAAGATATTTAAAAATTGATCAAGACTTACTAATATCTTTAAACGAAGAAACTAAGAGCAGTGCAGGAGATAAACATGAGACTACTAGGGCAATGATTCAAATCGAAAGAGAAAAAAACAGTAAGAGAATAAAAGAAATAGAAAATTTAAAAAAACAGCTTATTATAATAAAATCATTACAATCAGATAATTCAAAAGTATCACCTGGTTCGATAATTCTTACATCAACCAATAATTATTTTATTTCAATATCTTCAGAAATATATAGCAGTGATACTAGTAAATTTTACTGTGTTTCAATAAATACACCAATTGCAAAGGCATATTTAGGCAAGATGATTGGAGATATTGTTACCTTTAATAATATTGATAGCAAGATTGAAAAAATAATTTAATTCCCATAGCATGTTCTATTCTAAATCAAATTACTTTTTACTTTTTTTTCTAACATCATGCTTAGTATGGTCTCAAAATGTCAAAGAAAAAATAT
>JABJFE010000044.1 GCA_018662905.1 Flavobacteriaceae bacterium | reverse complement strand
CGTATTTATTAAACCTTATTCTGGACTAAATGAAGACTTTGAGAGATTTAACTGGGATTCACCAATTCTAGTCAGTTCTCACAATCCAAAGCGTTTGTATTTTGGCTCTCAAAGAGTTTGGAAGTCTGATGACAGGGGAGACAGTTGGACTCCAATCTCTAAAGATTTAACTAAGAATCAAGAAAGGTTAGAATTGCCTATTATGGGTAAACAACAGAGTTGGGATTCTGCTTGGGACGTTTATGCCATGTCAACATATAATACAATAACCTCATTAAGTGAATCTATATTAGATCAAAATATTTTATATGCTGGAACTGATGATGGATTAATTCATAGTACTAAAGATGGTGGTTCTTCTTGGACATCTATCACTGTCGATAAGCTTCCAGGGGTTCCTGATTCTTCTTTTGTGAATGATATTAAGGCAGATCTTCATAATGATCAAGTCGCATATGTAGCATTAGATAATCACAAGTTTGGAGATTATAGCCCTTATTTATACAAAACCTCGAATGGTGGTAAGTCATGGAAGCCTATTATTAATGGATTACCAGAAGATACTTTTGTTTGGCGAATTGTTCAAGATCATATTGATCCAAACTTATTGTTTTTAGCCTCTGAATATGGGTTGTATTTTTCTAATAACCAAGGTGAAAAGTGGATTAAGCTTTCAACTGGATTACCAACAATTTCAGTAAGAGATTTAGTAATTCAAAAAAGGGAAAATGATTTAGTTTTGGCAACATTTGGAAGAGGATTTTATGTATTAGATGACTTTAGTTCGTTAAGAAAATTAAATAAATCCAATAGTAGTGAGGTTATATTGTTTGATGTAAAAGAAGCACTTCAATATAATCCGATTAGATCAGGAACTTCTAGTCAAGGGTCATCTTATTATGCATCTAAAAATCCACCTTATGGTGCTATATTTTCTTACAACTTACCTGATTCATATAAATCCTTAAAATCCCTTAGATCTAAAAGAGAAAAAGAATTAGACAAATTAAATAAAGACATTCCTTTTGTAGGATGGGATGAATTGGATAAAGAAATTAATGAGACTAAATCTAAAATAATATTGGAAATTAGAGATGATAATGGAGATTTAGTAGATCGAATTAATGGTTCAACTAAAAAAGGTATTAATAGAGTTTCATGGAATCTTTCGAAACCTTTACCAACAATACTGAATTCAAATTCTAGGTGGTCTAGATCATCTCTTACAGTAAAACCAGGTAAATACTCAGTACATCTTTTAGAATTAGTTCAGGGTGGTGTTAATGAATTAACCAAGAGTAAAACGTTTGATGTAAAAAGAATTAGAGAGAATGTGTTAAAAAATCCTTTGAGTTCTAAAATTGATGAATTCATATTAGAATTAAATAAATTTGAAATTGAGTATTCAGTTATGATCTCTAATTACATTAAGTCTAAGAAAAAACAATCAAGTTTCGAGAATACTTTGAGATATATAAAAAATATTGATTCTGATATATTAAATAAATTAAACGAATTAAAAGATCAAATGAATTTAACTGATGTTTTACTTTATGGAAATAAATCAAAAAAAGAGATAATGGAAAAAGATATTTCTCTTGTTTCTGAAAGAATTTCTATTGCTAAAAGAGGTTTTTATGGTAATTCATATGGACCTACCAAACACCATATGGATAGTTTTGATATTGCAAAAGATCAATGGGATAGTATTTCACCAAGAGTTGAAAAATTTATTAAAGCAGTTGATGTTTTAAGTAACGATTTAGAACAATTAGGAGCTCCTAAAGTTCTGAACTAATATATTTATTAACCAATAAATCAACAACCAAATTATAGGTTTTTATCCCTTTAGTTTGGTTGTTTGCTTTTAAATAAATATCATATGATTTTTTGAAGTATTTCTCGAGTGGATTTTTATATCTTTTCCAATTTTCAGATACTTCTTTATAATTCTTTAACACTCCTATGTTAATTTTACTTATTAACTCATCATATGTTTTTTTGTCATTTAAATATATTTCGTTCAACAAGTATTTTAATGCAAATGTACTTCCACTATAATTTACGTATTCATTGTCGGAATTTAGAGTAGCTTCAATACTTATGTAATTTGCTTCGTTTTCAGCTGAATATCCTAGTTGGTGAGCGATTTCGTGACATATTGTAGTAGGTATATTTAATTTTGCAACATTAGTATTGATATGAGCTTCTAGAGTAAAAGGATTTATATATCCACTAAAACCCATATAAGAAAGCGGTAAACTGAATAAAGATTTTTTTATAGTTGGGTTTAATTTTTGATTCTTGTTATAAGGAGAGTTTTTAATCGACTGTAAAGATTCAAAAAACAGATTATTGTCAAATTTCACTGAAATAGAGTCGTTGTCTGAAATTTTTCTGTGAATATCATTTGTTTTATTAATGAAATACAGTGTAGTGTTTTTAAGTTGATTTAGACTGTAATTTCTTGAAATTGTTAGTTTATCTTTTAGTGAAACTCTATGGTAATTTAGTCCCCATTGAATATTAAAAATCACATAAATTCCTAATAAAAATTGAAAGCAAATCTTTAAGTTTTTTCTTCTAGTGTTAGTGTTTTTAAGTTTAAAGAAAAAAACTATTGGGATAAATAAGTATAAAAAATCTCCAAAAGAGAATAGGAATTCATTGAAAAACAATATTGTATAATAAGAAATATTCTTGTAAACTAAATTAGAGTAATAACTTTCAATAATATGAGGATATCGTATTATAAATTGAAATGATAATAAAACTAATACACACAGTAAAAATGATTTTAATCTAAATAAAATAGATAAAAATTTCATTAATTATTTCAACTCAATAATTTCAACTTCAAAAATCAAATTAGATTTAGGTGGTATTTGCGGGCTTCTGCCCGTTTCTCCGTAAGCAAGATAATATGGGAGGAATAGAGTTGCTTTGTCACCAACATTAAGAAGTTTTAGCCCTTCTTTAAAACCGGATATCATAGAATCCTCTGGCCCTATTTTTGCTTCAATTGGAGCATAACCCCCTTGATTTTTTTTAACAATATTTACTGTTTGATATTGTTCAGCAATCTCTAAAATACTAGTATCTAATAGAGAACCGTCTTCAAAATAAACTGCATAATGAGTCATTACGATTTTACTACCATCAACTTTTTTTGAGTTATCTGCCTTATAAGTTATAGTGTATTCTAATCCTGTATTCGTTTTCTTTGAATATGACTTTTCAGATTCATGTGCAGTTTTTTTCCCTGTTCTTATACTTTCAAGCAATGCTATTTTTTTTTCCTCCATCATTCGATCATCTTCAAAATGATTTGAGAATATTTTAGAAGCGTTAAAAGCTCTAGCCTCTCTACCTTTTCTTATAATTGAAACATTTTTTATTGTATCATTTTGTTCAATTAAATCCACTGTCTCAATTCCTTTAATGACTTTTCCAAAAACAGTATGTTTTCCGTTCAGCCATGGTGTTTCCTTATGAGTGATAAAGAATTGACTGCCATTAGTTTTAGGGCCTGAGTTTGCCATTGATAATATTCCAGCAGAATCATGTATTAGATCTTCATTAAACTCATCTTTGAAGTTGTAACCAGGTCCTCCACGACCAGTTCCAGATGGATCACCTCCTTGAATCATAAAGTTTTCAATAACCCTATGAAAAATTAGTCCGTCGTAATATTTTTTATTTTTAAATTCAGGAGTAACTTCTTTGTTTTTTCCTTCACTAAGTGAAACAAAATTAGCAACAGTTACAGGTGTTTCTTTAAATGTTAGATTGATTAATATATTTCCTTTGTTAGTTTTAATATCTGCATAAAGTCCATCATTAAGATCAGGATGAGTACTTACACACGACGAGATTAATAAACTTGATAATAAAATTATTGAGTAAATATTTTTTTTCATTTTTTTTAAATTAATTTGTCTTTGTATTTAGGTATTGTTTTTAAAAATTCTTCAATTGCTTTTTCACAATTTCCATCAAACCTTCCGCCTGATGCATTTATGTGTCCTCCTCCAGAAAAGTTTTTTTCAGCATATAGGTTACAGGGAAATTCTCCTATTGATCTAAAGGATATTTTAACATTATTATCATTGATTGTATCTTCAATAAAAATAGCACAGAAAACAACCCCTTTAAGGGAAAGCCCGTAATTTACAATACCTTCAGAATCACCTTTTTTATAATTAAACCTTTCTAATTCTTCTCTTTTTAGTGACATAAAAACAGTGTTTAATTCTTTGATATGAGTCAGACTGTTTAAAGCAGAGCCTAAAACTTTAAGTCTACTTTCAGAGGAGTCATTATATACTTTATTATAAATTTTATTATGATCAATTTTTTTACTCAACAAATTTGAGATTATTTCATGAGTTCTAGCTGTAACAGATGAAAATTGAAAAGAACCTGTGTCAGTCATGATGCCTAAGTAAAGACATGATGAAATGTCTTTGTTGAGTTTGTTTTCTAATCCGATAGATTCAAATATTTCATAAAGTAGCTCACATGTTGATCCAGTTTTAGGTTCTGAAAAAACTAAATCAGCATAATCTTTCGGATTTTGATGGTGATCAATCATGACTATTTTAGAGTTTGATTTTTCAACAAACTCATTAAGTTCTCCAATTCTATTAAGATCATTAAAGTCAAGGGTGAAAACTAAATCAGATTTCAATAATGATTCTTTACATTTCTTCTCATCACTATCAAAGTAAATTATATTATCAAATCCAGGCGTCCAATTTAAAAAATCTGGAGCTTTATTTGGGCTGATTATCTGGGATGTTTTATTAATTGTGTTAAGCATATTAAAAAGAGCTAAACAGCTTCCTATTGCATCTCCGTCAGGGCTTGTATGAGGGATAATAACAATGCTTTTACTATCATTAATTAGCTCTTTTAGTTTTTTTATTTTTTCAAATTTCATTATTTCAAATATAAGCATTAGAATGAGATGAATTGATTAAAATTTATTCTCAATTTTGTACATTTGACATAAACTGTTTTGAATTGAAAGTCAATCTATTTAAACTTAATAAAAATAAAAGATTTAATTATAATCCTAGATATTTAAAAGATAAATCTGTTGAGAATATTTATGATTTTGATTCTGTCTATGAAAAACAAAGAAATTACAGAAGTTCATATGATCTTTCTTCTGTTTGGAAAGAAGATAGATTTGCTTACAGAAATAGATCTAATAGTTTTTTTTCTAAAACATTATTAATTATTCTTCTTTGCCTAGTGTTTGTGTTTTTGTTCATAATAGATTTCGATCTTACTATATTTTACAAATAATATTTATGAGCATAATCAAACTACTTCCAGATAGCGTAGCTAACCAAATTGCTGCTGGCGAAGTTGTTCAAAGACCTTCATCTGTTGTAAAGGAACTTCTCGAAAATTCTATTGACAGTGAAGCTAAAACTATTAAGTTAATAGTAAAAGACGCTGGAAAAACTCTTATTCAAGTGATTGATGACGGGACAGGAATGGGTAAAGACGATTTAAAAAAATGTTTTTTTAGACATACAACTTCAAAAATACGTAGCTCAAAAGACTTATTTTCACTTGAAACAATGGGTTTTAGAGGAGAGGCTCTTTCTAGTATTGCTTCAGTTTCACATATGAGTATTGTTTCTAACCAAGACTCTAGTGATTCACTTGGATTTGAAATTAAATTAGAAGGTGGTGAAGAAAAATCATTAAGTGAAGTTGTTTCGTCTAAAGGAACTTCAATATCAGTAAAAAACCTTTTTTTTAATATTCCAGCAAGAAGAAGTTTTTTGAAGTCTGACAATGTAGAATTAAAACATATTATTGATGAATTCCATAGAGTTGCATTAATTAATCATGAAATTAATTTCATTTTTATAAATAATAACAATGAACTTTTTAATCTTTCTAAGTCAATTTTTAAAGAGAGAATTGTAAGGATCTTTGGTAAATCATCCAAACAAAAATTAATTCCGATAAATGAAGAAACTGATATAGCTAAAATAAGTGGATTTGTTTTTAAACCTGAGTATTCTAGAAAATCAAGATCAACTCAGTTTTTCTTTGTAAATAAGAGGTTTATTAAAAATAGTCATTTAAATCATGCTGTTAAAACAGCTTATGAAGGCTTAATCCAGGATAATTTATATCCATCGTATTTCTTGAAAATTAACGTTCCTTTAAACTCAATTGATGTTAATATTCATCCAAATAAAACTGAGATAAAGTTTGATAATGATCAGTCTATTTATGCAATTTTAAAATCTTCAATTAAGCATAGTTTAGGACAATTTAACATAGTGCCTACAATAGATTTTGACAATAATATTAACTTAAACACCCCTTATTCATATAAAAATAAAGAAGCGTCGATCCCAAAGGTTGATTATGATCAAGCTTTTAATCCTTTTGAAAATTTAACTAGTCCTGTTAAATTAAAAACTAAAGACTTTAATTTTAATAATATTGATGATTCAAGCGATCAGGATCAATTAAATAATGAACTTGAATTTTTGAAAACTAATGTTTTTCCTTCTTTTCAATTAAAATCTAAATACATAATAACAAAAACTAGTTCAGGTATTATAATTATTAATCAAAAAAGAGCTCATCAAAGAATATTGTATGAAAATTTTTTAAAAGAACTTTCAAATAAAACTAATCCAATTCAAACTTTATTATTTCCAATTAAATTAGATTTTAACTCCGAAGAGATTAGAATGCTAAAGCTTATTGAGGCTCCATTAGTTCATTTAGGTTTTAAATTTAATTCATTTGGAGAAGAGGGAATTGAAATTTCTGGAATACATCCGTTTTTAAATGAAAGTTATACTCATGAGTTGTTTCAGGATTTTTTAAAAAACAAAGATTATAGCAGTGATAACGCTACGCACACCTTGAATGACCTTATCGCAAAGCTTTTAGCTAAGTATTCATCTATTTCGTCAAATGAAACTATTAATGTAAAATTACAGGAATCTTTAGTCAATGATTTGTTTGCTTGCAAGGATCCAAATGTTTCTCCTTTTGGCAAGTTGATTTTTAAATTAATTTCTTTGGAAGAAATAATTAAAATATTTTAAGAAATGAGATCAATTCCTGAAACAATTAAACAACTTATTATAATTAATGTGATTTTCTATTTTGGTTCTCAGTTTTTGGGCGACTTGAGTTATGATATTTTGGCGCTACATTATTTTGAAAATGATAAATTTTTAATTTCTCAGCTTTTAACTCATATGTTTATGCATGGAAGTCCATCGCATATTTTGTTTAATATGTTTGGTCTTTGGATGTTCGGATCACCGCTTGAACAAATGTGGGGAAGGCAAAAATTCTTATTCTTTTATTTCTCTGCTGGTTTAGGTGCAGCTGCATTACAAATGCTTGTTTATAATATTAACGTTCAAACTTTGTATGACGTTATTGAGTTAAATAACTTAAGTTTAAGTGATCCAGGTATGTTGTTGAATTATATGAGTCAAAACGACTACAATCAGGCCATATCATCTTTTAATAGTGTTATGGTAGGGGCTTCTGGTGCTATTTATGGAGTTTTAGTTGCTTTTGCTTTTTCATTTCCAAATTCTAAGCTAATGTTGTTATTCCCTCCAATTCCTATAAAGGCTAAGTACTTTGTTCCTTTATTGATTTTGATGGATTTGTTTTTTGGACTTTCTTCTTTTTCTATTGGTTCAATTGCTCATTTTGCTCATATTGGCGGCGCCCTTATTGGATTAGTAATGGTATTATATTGGAAAAAAAATCAATTTAATTCAAATAGATGGGATTAATAGATAGGCTAAAATACAATTTCATTAATTTAGATATTCTACAGAAAATAATAATAATAATGATTATTTTTTTTGTATTTCCATATTTAATCAACACTATTATATTTCTTTTTAATTTAAGTGAGTTTTCTGTTATTAATTTATTTGATGTTTCCCCAAATCTAATTGATTTGCTATATAAGCCGTGGTCATTAATTACATATGGTTTTTTTCACTCAGATTTGTGGCACTTGACAGGAAATATGATAATTTTATATTTGAGTGGATCTGTAGTGCTCAATCTTTTTGGCAGCGAAAGATTAATCAAAATTTTTGTTTTAGGAATTTTATATGGTTCATTGGCTTACTTAATCAGTTATAATCTTTTCCCTGCTTTCAACAACATAAAGTCATCAATGATTGGATCTTCTGCAGGTGTAATGGCTGTTTTTATTTTTTTAGCGTCTTATAGCCCGAATTATAGCTTTAGAATATTAACTTTTAATTTTAAAATTATTTATATAGCTTCATTTCTTATTCTTTTAGATGTTATTCAAATACCCAGCGGAAATTCAGGAGGTCACATAGCACATTTAGGAGGTGCGTTTTCGGGTTATTTTTTTCATAAAAAAATGATTAGGGGTGACGATTATGGTAATTGGATTATAAGTTTTTATAATTTTATTTTTAAAAGAAAAGTAAAATTTAAAAAAAGAAATTACACAAGAAAAACACCTGTATCCAGAAAAGACACTATTGTACAAAAGAAAATAGATATGATATTGGATAAAATTAGTAAGTCAGGTTATGACAGTTTAACTAAGAAAGAAAAAGAAACCTTATTTAAAGCAGGTAAATCGTGAATTTTGTAAAAAATAAAACTTTTTTCAGTAAAATTTTATTTCTATTAAATTTTGCAATTCTTGCGCTCACAGGTTTGTGTTATTTACTTTCTAACTACCATTTTGAAAAATTGTCTTCGTTCTCTATTCTAATCATTTTTTTACCTATTCTTCTTATAATTAATTTTTTATTTTTTATTTACTGGATTCTTAAGCTCGATATTAGATTTATTTTTTCTTTTTTAGTCCTTTTGGTTTATATAGATAAGCCTATTTCTTTTTTTAAAACTAATGAGTCTGTTGATGATCGTAGTGGTTTGCAGGTCATGAGTTATAATGTAAGACTTTTTAATCATTATAATTGGATAAAAGATAATTCTGTAAGAAATAAAATAAAGACTTTTGTAAGTGATAATAAACCTGATTTCATTGCAGTTCAAGAGTTTCACAATGATTATAAGGAGTTGATGAATGACTTTAAGTACAGCCATATTGATTTAAATGAAGGAAATGTTGGTTTAGCAATATTTGGCAATAGTAAAATGATTAACAAGGGAGAGGTAGTTTCCGCTGATAAACGTAAAATCGCTATTTATGTTGATTTCGTTTATAAAAAAGATACTTTGAGACTATATAATTCACATTTCAAGTCTTTTAATATTAATCCTTTGTCTTTTAAACCAAACAAAGAGACTTTTGTAAATGTTCTAAACAAAACTAAGTTAGTTTACAAAATTCAAAACAATGAGTGTTCGATCTTGATTGAGCATATGAAAAAATCTCCATACTCATTAATTCTGGCTATCGATTTAAATAACACTTCTGATTCATTTGTCTATAAAAAAATTAACGATTTGTATAGCGATTCGTATAGTCAAAATGGATTTAATTTTGGATCTACATATGACTTTAGTTTTTTGCCAATTAGGATAGATTATGTTTTTTATTCTAAATTAATTAAAATGAATTTACATAAAATTCATAATGTTAAATTTTCTGATCACAAGCCAATTAGTGTTTTTTTTAATATTTAAATAATAGATTCACATATAGATATCTAAAACACTGATAAAAAGTATTTTAGTATGAAAAAAAACTAAATGAACATCCGCCATAATCCTTTGATTTAGTATATTTTTCATGTTCATTTAGGTTTAATTTTTTTGAGTGTTCAGCAATTATTAATCCTTCATTTATTAAAAGATTTCGTTTAAAAATTAGATCAATAATTTTAAAATATTCTTCAATTTTAAATTCATAAGGTGGGTCAAAAAAAATAATATCGAACTGCTCTAAACAGCTTAATAAATATTTTACTGCACTGCTTTTAGTTACTTTTAAATTAAAATTTAATTCTTTAGAAGTTTTATTAATAAACCTAACACAGTTTGAGTTTTGATCCACACATCTAATTTTTTTAACTCCTCTAGAGGCGAATTCATAGCTGATATTTCCACTGCCTGAAAACAAATCTAGGACTTTTAAATCCTCAAAGTAATAACTATTATTAATAATATTGAAAATCGATTCCTTTGATTGATCTGTTGTAGGTCTTACAGGAAGATTTTTAGGTATTATTATTTTTTTTCCTCTGTTTTTACCAGATATTATTCTCATGACACAATATTTTCTATTGTATACCCAGCAGAATCTTTTAAATCTATATTTTTAATAAATTTTAATAAATAACTATAATGCTGATTTATAATTTTTTCATCACCAATTAATTTCATTTTTGTTTCATGATTAATCAGTTTGTTCTGTTCTATTACAAAAAGTATAAAATATAATATATCATCCTTTGATTCATATTCAAATGTATTTGAATAATTTAATTCTCTTCCCTTAAAGACTATTATATTCAGGAAGCTTTTATTGATATTTACGTAAAATTTTACTTTTTTATCATTACTGGTTTCAGAATGTAATTTTTTTAATAATACTGTAGTGTAATGGAAATATTCAAATGAGCCAAATTTTTCAACTAAATAATTATTAATGTTTCCAAAAGCTATGTAGACGTTATGAGTTTCTAGCTCTTCAATGTAGTCTGACGATGCGCTGTCATTTTTAAGTAATCTTGAATTGAATTTTAGATAATTCAAACAGTTATCTTCTTGAAAGAAATCGATAGGAACAAGCACAGATAACTTATTATTAAGTACTAGTGTGACTTTAACAACATTGGTTAAGTTAAATTCATTTAACTTGAGTTTTAAATCAGTTAAAATTTCATTTATTTTTAGTTCTTCTGAGTATATAGAAGAACTTTGATCTATGATTTTACGATCAATTGAGTTTCTTAATAAAAGTTTCAGTTCTTTCGAACCAATCATTATTAAAAGAGATATACTTTTTTCTAATTTATTAATTTCTTGCGATTGCATCATAGGTTGTTGGCCAATTTCCATTGGTGCTAACCTCAGACATTGACCCTAGTACAAGATCAGGACCATTAACACCGTCTACAGACTTTAAAGCCTTTTCTTGTTTTAAAAGATCTTTGTTTTGATCAAACAAAATGGCATCCTTAGAAACTCTAACTTCAAATACAGGAACATTATATCCGTTTTTATCAATAACATCTGCTTTAATTGCGAACATTTGATCTACCCCATCAATTGGAACTTCTGCCATTGATTTATATCTGTCAGAACTACCAAACAATGAGTCTTTTACTGATGCAAACCCCAGTGTGTCAATAACAACAACTTCTTGTAACATGTCAATTCTGTAAACTCTGTCATATTTCATATAACTAGAATCTCTTTTTTGAATAAGTGTATATTGAGCTGTATCAATAAATTTTATCAAACCATCAAAGCTGTCAGAATACACGCCATTAACACTTTTATACGCTATTTGTGCATTTCTAATATCCTTAAGTTTATCAATAACTTTAAGGTATCTCTCATTTTTGACCTCATTAAATTTTATAGGAGCGTTAACAGAGTTAAATACCTGTACAGCAAAAACTATTATTAAGACCCATAATACAGATTCTATGTATCTCTTATATTTTGATATGAATTCCATTGTTTAATTAATTATATTTAACAAAACTACATTTTTTTTTAAACCCACCAAACACATTATATTCTCTAATTTACAATGGATTTTAAAGATTTTTCTCAACTCTTAATTAATAAATTTTCATTTTCGCCAACAGATGATCAAATTACTGCAATTGGTGAGTTAAGTAAGTTTCTTATATCAAACAATGATATTGGATTATTTATCCTAAAAGGATATGCTGGAACAGGAAAAACTACATTAATGAAAACTTTAGTTGATAATGTTAAATCCTTGAAATATAATATATGTTTACTTGCACCAACTGGAAGAGCTGCTAAGGTATTGTCTAATTATTCAAATAAAAAATCATTTACTATTCACAAAAAAATTTACTTTTCTTCTGTTGATAAATTTGGAAAATTTCAAACCAAATTGAAAATTAATAAATTAAAAAACACTTTGTTT
>JABJFE010000125.1 GCA_018662905.1 Flavobacteriaceae bacterium | reverse complement strand
GGAATCGAGAATATTGATGTTGATTATGCAAAACAAAAAGGAATACAAATAATTTCAACACCTGAGGGTAATTCTAACGCTGTTGGAGAACATGCTCTGGGAATGCTTTTATCCATTTTAAATAATATTAATTCCAGTAATTCTGAAGTTAAGAAAGGAATTTGGAATAGGGAGTCTAATAGAGGAATTGAGTTAAAAAACAAAACTGTCGGACTTATTGGTTACGGAAATACAGGCAAAAGTTTTGCTAAAAAATTAATTGGCTTTGACGTTAATACTATCTTCTATGATATTAAAAAAATTGAAAAAGATAATTATGCAAATCCTGTTTCATTAAATTACTTAAAGGATAATTCCGATATAATCAGTCTTCATGTATCAATGACTGAAGAATCTATTGGGCTAATTAATAAGAATTTCATTGAGTCTTGTGCTAAACCATTTTGGTTAATTAACACTTCCAGAGGAAGTTGCATCATAATTAATGATTTAGTAAAAGGATTAAAAGATGGAAAGGTTTTAGGTGCAGGTCTTGATGTAATAGCATTTGAAAAAAAATCATTTGAAAAGCTTACAGTAAATGAAAATGACCAATCGAATTTGAACTACTTGAATAGTTCAAATAACGTGATTTTAACTCCTCACATAGCTGGATGGACTCAAGAAAGCAAAATTAGACTTGTAAAAATTGCTCTAGAAAAAATAAAAAAACTTCTCTAAAAATGAAAAATATTTTAATACTATGCACTGGAAATTCGTGCAGAAGTCAAATTGCTCATGGTTACTTTGACAAATTTTCTAATAATAAATGTGTAATTTATAGTGCTGGAATCGAAACTCATGGATTAAATCCTAATGCGGTGCAGACAATGCTTAGAGACACTATTGATATAAGTAGACACACATCCAACAACGTAAATGAATATATAGATATAAATTTTGATTTCATCATTACTGTTTGTGACCATGCTAACGAAAGTTGCCCTAATATTCCTTCAAAAAATGCTTTAAAAATTCACAAAAACTTTTTTGACCCTTCAAAAATTAAAAACTCTAGTAATCCACAAGAAGATTTTGACAAATGTAGAGAAGAAATTAAAAAATTTTCTTTAGAGTTTTATAAAAAATACATTGATTAAGAAACCACTAGCTGCAATGTTTCTTTAGTTCTTTGCTCCAACAAAAGCGTATTGTTTTTCAAAATTTCACCAGAAGAATTTTCGTTAAAATGTCTTATAGTAAATAAACTAACGTTTTCTGTGCATTCAACCTTAAAAGTAGCTTTCAATATAGAAATCAATTCCTTTAATCTAGAGTATTTGTCATAAACGCAGACAGAAAAGCTAATAGCAGAGTTCTGAATCAAGTCTACCTTCATTTTATTTTCATGTAAAATTTGAAAAATATCACTAATATTATCTTCAACTATAAAAGAAAAATCTAATGATGACAACTTTAAAAGATTTAAATTTCTTTGTACAATAAAGCAAGGTATTAATGGATCTATTTTAGTTCCTCTTGAAATTGAAGTCCCTTTCCCCTCTGGATTTAAAAAAGATTTAACATATAATGGAATTTCTTTTTTTTGTAAAGGCTGTAATGTTTTTGGATGTATAACTGAAGCTCCATAAAAAGCAAGTTCAATTGCTTCAGTATAAGAAATTTGATTTAACAATTGAGGCTTTTTAAAAACTCTAGGATCAGCATTTAAAACACCTGGAACGTCTTTCCATATTGTAACAGATTCTGCGTTGAGACAGTAAGCAAAAATTGCTGCTGTATAATCTGATCCTTCTCTTCCTAAAGTTGTGCTAAAATTGTTAGCATCACTTGCAATAAAACCTTGAGTAATATTTAATAGTTTGGTATCAATATTTTTAGAAATGGAAGCTTTGGTAATCTCCCAGTTAAGGTTTGCGTCTCTATATTTAGAGTCTGTTTTAATCAATACTCTGGCATCAACCCAATTGCATCTTATGTTTGAATAATTTAAATAAGAATTTATGATTTTTGTTGACAAAATTTCTCCAAAGCTTACTACTTGGTCGTACACAAAAGAATAATCTGGAGATTTGTTTCTTTTTAAAAAACCTCTCAAATTTTCAAAAACTTCTTTTACATCCGAAAATATTTGATGATTATCCTCTTTAAATAAATCATCTAAAATTTTATTATGGAAATTAAAAACCTCATTTAAAGAATACTGCAAATCATCTTTATTATCAAAATAGTTTTTCACTAATAGCTCTAACGAATTTGTAGTTTTACCCATTGCAGAAATAACTATAAGAGTCTGCTGTTGACCTAAATAATTTAATATTTTAACTAAATTTTTTACACCATCAGAGTCCTTGACCGATGCACCACCAAACTTAAATATCTTCATTTTTACTAATAAAATTATTAATTGCTAACTCATTCATTTGTGCAATTTGCCATTCTTTGGAGACATAAGCTCCATTTTTTTTGTAAAAATTAATTGCCTCAACATTCCAATCTAAAACAGCCCACTCAATTCTTCTAACATTTTTTGAATATGAAAATTTTATAAAGTGAGAAAATAATGCAAAACCAATTCCTTTACCACGCATACTTTGAGTCACTATCAAGTCTTCTAAATGCATAGTAGGACCCTTCCAGGTTGAATACCTAGGATAACCCAAACACATGCCGGAAATTTTATTATTTACTAATGCAACAAAACAGGAAAACAATGGATTGTTTCCAAAACCATCATTAATTAAATCATCTGATGATATAACTACTGCATTGGGTTCTTTTTCAAAGACAGCTAATTCAGTTATTAATTCAATGACATATTTCATGTCATCTTTTTTTGCTTCTCTTATTTGAATATTCATAATGAATTTCAAAGTTAAACTAATGAATTTAATATTCAATAAATGATAAAAAGTATAACAATTTTAATGATATTTGTGACAATGAAAAAAGGAGTTGAACCTCCACATTTTACACAAGGCAATAAGTCTCTGAATCTTCAGAAACTTCGATCTTCTATTGACAAATCTGAAAAAAATGTTATTTTAAAAGGTCTATATGGATCTTCTAAATCTTTTTTAATAAATAGTTTGTTTTCAAATTTAAATAAAAATATTTGTTGGATTTTAGAAAATAAAGAATCTGCCGGATATCATTTTAATGATTTAGAGGGGTTAATAAAAGAAAAGCAATTATACTTTTTTCCAAGTAGTTATAACAGAGAAAATGATTTTAAGAAAACTAATACTCAAAGTATTTTTTTAAGAACAGAATTAATAAGAAACTTGAGTTCTAACTCAGATAAAAATTTAATAATTACATATCCCGAAGCAATTTTTGAAAAAATAATTATTAAAAAAGCTATTAAAAAAAGAGTTTTAAAAATTAAAATAGAGGATACAATCTCTTTAGAGTCTTTTAACGAAAAACTATTTGATTTAGAATTTAATAGAGAAGACTTTGTAGTTGAACCAGGAGATTTTTCTGTAAGAGGTGGAATTGTAGATGTGTTTTCCTATTCCAATAACAAGCCTTACCGAATTGAGTTTTTTGGAGATGAAATTGAAAGTATTAGAACTTTTGATATTGAAACTCAAATTTCTAATAATACTCTAAAATCTGTAGAAATATTAGGAGATCTTGAAAATAAAGAAATTGATTATGAAAGAGAAAATATCTTCGATTTTATTGAAGATAATACACTAATTATAACAGAAAATATTGATCTTTTAAAAGATTCCTTGTCAAATTCGTTTGAAAAATTAAAATCAAACGGTAAGGATAAAATTGAATTAAATAAACTCTTTTATAATAGTGAGTCCTTAGATCAAGATCTAAATAAATTTAGTGTTATTGAACTCAATAAAATTGGAAGTAATAATATTCACTTTCAATTTAATATATCTCCACAACCAGCTTTTAATAAAAAATTTAAATTACTCATTGAAAATATTTCTCAATTTCACAACAAAGATTACTCTGTAAAGATTTTCTGTAGTAATAAGACTCAAATAAAAAGATTCAAAGATATATTCGAATTAAATAAAACTGATTTTGATCCTATTTTAATTGAAAAAGCAATTTTTAAAGGATTTATTGATCACGACCAAAAAGAAGTTTGTTATAGTGATCATGAAATATTTGAAAGATACCATAAATTTAAAATCAAGTCAGGATTTGAAACAAAAAAAAGAGTCAACTTAAACGAATTAAAACAACTTGAGATTGGAGATTATGTCACTCACATTGATCATGGTGTTGGAGTATTTGGAGGACTAAAAAAAATTGATGTAAATGGTAAAATTCAAGAAGCAATAAAACTAACATATGGCGAACGTGACACCCTATATGTTAGTATTCATTTAATTCATAAAATTTGTAAGTATAATGGTAAAGACGGTACTAAACCAAAAATTTATAAACTCGGTTCTGGTGCTTGGAAAAAAATTAAACTAAAAGCTAAAAAGAGAGTAAAAGAAGTTGCTTTCAATTTAATTGAAGCCTATGCTAAAAGAAAATTAAAAAAAGGATTTCAATATGGAATTGATTCGTCAATGCAACATGAACTAGAAGCTTCGTTTATATATGAAGACACACCTGATCAAATAAAGTCAACTATTGATATTAAGAAAGATATGGAAAGTCTTCAACCAATGGATAGATTAATATGTGGAGATGTAGGATTTGGTAAAACTGAAATTGCTATAAGAGCCGCCTTTAAAGCCATAGATAATAACAAACAAGTTGCAGTATTGGTTCCTACAACAGTTTTAGCTTTTCAACATTTTAAAACATTTTCAAATCGTTTAAAAGATTTTCCCGTAACAGTTGATTATTTAAATAGATTTAGAACAACTAAAGAAAAAAACTTAATAATTCATGAGTTAAATGAGGGGAAAATTGATATTATCATAGGAACTCACCAATTAATAAACAATAAAATTAATTTTAAAAATTTAGGTTTATTAATTGTTGATGAGGAACAAAAATTTGGAGTAAGTGTTAAAGAAAAAATAAGATCTTTAAAAGAAAATATTGATGTATTGACTCTCACTGCTACTCCAAT